>NZ_JAVTWC010000118.1:0-31330 GCF_032229445.1 Tahibacter sp. | reverse complement strand
CACGCAGTCGCTCACAAGCAGGCCTGACGACCAGATTGGCGGCCTTGGCTGGCGCCAGGACACTCAAGGCGAGCGCGCCACCAACCAGATTCCAATCCGGGCTTTCGAATTCCGGAGACCCCGACAATACAAGTTCAATCCCGCACTCGGATTCGAGCAGACTCGTTGCAACATCACTCCAGCCGAAATGACAGGCGACATGGAGCATGTCGATTACAACAGCCCATCCTCGCTCGCTCCAGCACGTGGCAACGTCCATACAGATGGCGTGCAGCAGCTTCGCTTCGTCTTCGTCCACGACGAGCCGGGCAACGTGCTCGCCGCCACGGGCGAGCACTTCGAACAGTTCATAAACTTCATGTTCGCGTTGCTCGCCCGCGCTCTGCGATACGGCTTTCAGGGAGTTCGACAGCATGGCCCGCGCGTAGTGAAGCGCGCTAGGCTGCCCGGCAATGATCGCTCGCTCGACGCCACGGCAACCGTCCATATCGCGCACGATCAGGCGCGCGAACTCTCGTTCTGCGTAGAAATAGGCGGCGATCTCGCAAAAACCGTGCACGTCGCCGTCGCAGCCATTGGCACTTTCCCATTCGTCCCATTCCGCCAATGCATCGGCGAGATAGCGCGAATCGCCCAGGCGAAGGCGCATGAGTTGCCCAAACCCAGGCCACTGGATCGTTCGGCAGTAGGTTTCCAATCGCGCCAACAACTCTTCACGGGAAATCCAGTCGCTATCGCCAACCAGCCAGCACGGCTCAAGCAAACGCCGCAATGGAGATTCGCGACTCTCGAAGCGTTGCCGCCAGCGCATCAACTGCTTGAGGCTCCAGCGGTCCAAATCGTCGTCGCTGAGCGGAGGATCGTCTGCGTGCGTTCGCGCCTGAATGATCGTCACTGGCGACGCCTGCATCTGTGATGCCGCATCGATCACCGACCCGGCGGGGCTCGGTCGCGACGGCTCGCCCATTTCGCCCGATCCATCGCTCGTTGCTGCGTCGCCAAACTCACGAAAGGCTGCGATGCAATTGCCGACTGCGTTGAGATCGAAGATGCGCTGGCGCAGTTGGCTCGAAACGTGCGCCAGCCCACCGGCGCGAAGATCTTCGGTCAGTGTCCAGTCAACGGCAACAACCGAGCTGGCGCCACCACTCCTCAGAACCCAGATGCCATCGCTGCACTCTTCCAGGTCCCAGCCGCACCGCGTTGCTTCGGCCCGCACCATATCCAGGGCTTGCTGTCTCAGGCCGGCCGTTGCGCAAAGGTCTGCTACGAATTGATCGATCCCGTCGAGTGCCGGCAACCCGGCCAATGCAACAATGTGCGTCGCGCACCCATCGGGAAATTCCATCCAGCAATAGCCACGGCGTAGGCTCACCCGGAACCCGCTCGCCTGCAAGAGAATTCCGATTCGGGCAACGATCTCGGATGTCGGATCCATCTCAAATCCACTCACGGACCGGGCTCCGCAGTTCGCTACGTCGACTCCACCGGGGCCGGCGTTTGCCAGGAGACGAGTGGACGACAGTCAAAAGAATCGCTACGCGCCAATGCTTCACAGCGCCTACTTTTTGACGTAGCCCGACGACAATTCCGACATTGCGCTTATCTCTTTTGCAACAAATCCCACCGATTGCCGCAAAGATCGCGAAACACCACTACCCAGCCGTACGGTTCGTCCCGCGGCTCCTCACAGAATTCCACGCCGTGCGCACGCATGTGCGCGACATCGCCGTGGAAGTCGTCGGTTTCGAGGAACAGGAATACGCGGCCGCCGCACTGGTCGCCGATCTGGGCCTGTTGCTGCGGTGTGGCGGCGCGCGCGAGCAGCAGACCGGAACCCCCGTCGCGCGGGGCGACGACGACCCAGCGCTTGCCGCCGCCGCGGTCGCTGTCCTCGACCAGGTCGAAGCGCAGGGCCTGGGTGAAGAACGCGATGGCTTCGTCGTAGTCGCGCACGAGCAGCGCGATGAGGCCCAGGCGGCGGCTCATGCGGCAGCGTGCTGGCGGTAGTGCTCGGCGAACACGACCGCGGCGCTCGCGGCGATGTTCAGGCTTTCGACGCTGCCGGTGCCGGGGATGGTCAGGCGCCGGTCGGCCGCCGCGATCAGGTCGGCGCTCATGCCTTCGTTCTCGGCGCCGAACACCAGCGCGACGCGCGCCGGCAGCGCCTGCGCATACAGCGATCCTCCGTCGCGCGGCACGGTCGCCGCGATGGTGAATCCGGCGCCGCGCAGCAGGGCCAGCGTGTCCTCGTCCGCGCTCGGCCGCGCCAACGGGACGATTTCGGCACCGCCCTCGGCAACGCGGCAAGCGGCACCGGACAGGGTCAGCGTAGACCCCTGCGGCAGTACCACTCCAGCGACGCCGAAGTTCGCCGCACTGCGCAGGACCGCGCCGAAGTTATGCGGGTTGCCGACCCCGTCGAGCAGCACCAGCACGGCAGGTGCCGGTGCGACAGGCAATTGCGCGAGCAGCTGCGCGAGTCCCAGCGGTGCCTGACGGCGCATTTCGAGACAGATGCCTTCGTGGTGCTGGCTGGCGGTGAGCTTGGCCAGGTCGGCGGACTCGACGACGCGATAGCCGAGTTTGTTTTGTACGCACCAGGCCAGCATCGGCTTGAACTGTTCGATGCGATCCTGTGTGAGATAAGCCTTGCGCAGGTCCTGCGGACGCTTGGCGAACGCGGCACTGCAGGCATTGATGCCGAACAGGCGCAATTCTTCCTGTCGCTGCTGGGTCTCGGGACGCGGCGGCAACGGCGCCGCACTATCCGTCCGCTCGGATGCCCCGTAGCTGCGCGCGGCCCCGGCGTATCCACCCCGCGGCGGGGCAGACTTGGCGCCGCCGAGCGCATCGCTGTAGCGGCGCGGCGCGGCATCGCCGGTCGTCGCCGCCGCGCGCAGGCGTTCGCGCTCGCGCTTGTCGGGCCGCGGCGCGCCGGGACTGCGCGGCCGGGCGCTGTTCCAGGGATTTTCGCCGGCGCCGGGGCGCGGCGGCTTGTCGTCGTGGGAATTCATGGGCTATCCATCGCTGGGGGCGGCCCGGAGCCGGAATCGGCGCCGGACCTGTCTGCGAGCAAGGATAGCCTGCCCAACCCTTTACGCGGTCTCCGCATCCGGATGCAGGGTTTCCTGTTCCTCGATCTGCCGCGCGACCGCTTCGGGCGAACGCGTGAAGCGGGCCAGCAGCAGGTAGAACACCGGCACGACGAACAGCGACAGCAGGGTCGACAAGGTCACGCCGAACACGACGACGACGCCGATCGTGATGCGGCTCGCGGCGCCGGCGCCGCTGGCCAGGATCAGCGGCAGTGCGCCGGTGATCGTCGCGATCGAGGTCATCAGGATCGGGCGCAGGCGCACCGCGGCGGCTTCGAGGATGGCTTCGCGGATCTCGCGGCCCTGGTCGCGCAGCTGGTTGGCGAATTCGACGATGAGGATGCCGTTCTTGGCCGCAAGTCCAATCAGCATGACGATGCCGATCTGGCTGAAGAGATTCAGGCTCGACCCCCAGAGCCACAGTCCGAGCAGCGCACCGAGCACGGCCAGCGGCACCGTCAGCATGATGACCAGCGGATGCACGAAACTCTCGAACTGCGCCGCGAGCACGAGGAACACGATCAGCAGCGCCATCGCAAAGGTGAAGGCGACCGCGCCGCCGGCCTTCTGGAATTCGCGCGACTCGCCCTTGAAGTCGATCTGCGCGGTATCGGGCAACTCCTCGGCAGCGACCTGACGCATCCAGTCCAGCGCCTCGCCGAGCGTATAGCCCGGCACGAGCCCGGCCGACAGCGTGATCGCGCGCAGGCGGTTGAAGCGGTTCAAGGTGCCGGGCTCGGCCAGCTCGCTCAGGGTCACGAGATTGGCCAGCGGGATCAGCTGGCCGCTGCGTGCACGCACGTAAAGGTTGTTGAGGTCGGTCGGGCTGCGCCGGTCGCTTTCCTGCGCCTGCAGGATCACGTCGTATTCCTCGCCGCCGTCGACGAAGGTCGTCACGCGGCGCGAACCCATCATGGTTTCCAGCGTGCGGCCGATGTCGTCGACCGACACGCCGATGTCGGCGGCGCGCGAGCGGTCGATGCTGACGCGCATCTGCGGGCGGGTTTCCTTGTAGTCGGAATCCGGCGAGAACAGCTGCGGATTCTGCTCCATGCGCTTGAGCATGCGGTCGCGCCATTCGACGAGTTCGTCGTAGCTCGGTCCGCCGAGCACGATCTGCAGCGGCTGGCCGCCGGAACGCACGAGCCCCTGGCGCACCTGCGGAATGGCGCGCACGCCGGGAATCCCCGCCAGCAGCGCCCGCGCTTCATCGACGACCTGGGCCGTGGACTTGTCACGCTCGTCCCAGGACTTGAGCAGCACGGTCGCCTGGCCCGTGTGCATTTCCTCGCTGCGGCCCCAGCCGCCGGGCACGCGGGAGTTGACGCGGTTGATCGGATTGCCGTCGCCGGTCAGCGTCATGAGGCGTTTTTCCACCTCTTGCATTTGCTGCACCGTGTAATCGTACCCGGCGCCTTCCGGCCCCTGCACCTGGGCGAAGAACACGCCGCGGTCTTCCGGCGGCGCGAGCTCCTTGGGCACGCTGACGAACAGCGCGCCGATCGCCACGACGGCACCGAGCAGCGCCACGCCGACGAGCACGGGATGCCCCACGCTGCGGCTCAGCGCGCCACGGTAGCCATTGCTCAGGCGCGTGAGCTGGCGCTCGGTCCAGGCGACGAAGCCTTTCTCGGGCTTGTGCGCGCGCAGCAGGCGCGAACACATCATCGGCGTCAGCGTCAGCGCAACGAAGGCGGACAGCGCGACCGCGCCGGCGACGGCGACGGCCAGTTCACGGAACAGGCGACCGTTGTTGCCTTCCATGAACGCGATCGGCAGGAATACCGCGATCAGCACGGCCGTGGTCGCGATCACCGCGAAGGCGACCTGGCGTGTGCCGCGGTAGGCGGCGATCAGCGGCGGTTCGCCGAGATCGACGCGGCGCTGGCAGTTTTCCAGCACGACGATGGCGTCGTCGACGACGAGGCCGATCGACAGCACGAGCGCGAGCAGGGTCAGCAGGTTGATCGAGAAGCCGAAGATGTACAGGCCGAGGAACGCCGAAATCACGCAGACCGGCACGGTCACGGCCGGGATCAGCGCCGCGCGCGCACTGCCGAGGAACAGGAAGATCACGACCAGCACGAGCAGCACGGCTTCACCGAGCGTCTTGTAGACCTGGTTCACGGCCGCGTCGATGAAGACCGTCGAGTCGTAGCTGACGCCGATCGTGGTGCCCTCCGGCAGCGACTGCTGGATGCGCGCCATCTCGGCCTTTACCCGCTCGGCCACGTCGAGGCTGTTCGCCGTCGAGGTCTTGACGATGCCCAGGCCGACCATGGGCCTGCCGTTGCCGCGGAAGTAGGCGCGGCGGTCCTCGGCAGCACGCTCGACCTTGGCCACTTCGGCCAGGCGCGTGACGTGGCCGTCCTCGGATTTCGCGATCGCGAGCTGGCCGAAATCCTCGGCCGTGCGGTAGTCGCGCGACACGCGCAGGGTGAAGTCGCGCGTGTCGGATTCGATGCGTCCGGCCGGCGCCTCCACATTTTCCCGCCGCAGCGCGGCCTCGACATCGTTGGCCGTGAGGTTGCGCGCCGCGAGCGCCTTGCGGTCGATCCAGATGCGCATCGCATAGCGCTGTCCGCCGCCGAAATTGACCTGGGCCACGCCGTCGATCGACGAGAGCCGGTCGACGACGTAGCGGTCGGCATAGTCGGTCAGCGCGAGCTGATCGAGACTGGACGAACTCAGGTTCAGCCAGACGATCACATCGGCATCGCCTTCGACCTTGGCCACCTGGGGCGGATCGATTTCTTCGGGCAGGCGATCCGACGCGCGCGCGACGGCGTCGCGCACATCGTTCGCGGCGCCTTCGATGTCGCGGTCGAGGGTAAATTCCATCGTGATGCTGGAACGTCCGTTGCGACTGGACGACTGCACGTTCTCCACGCCCTCGATGCCAGCGACGGAATCTTCCAGCACCTGAGTGACGCGGGTTTCGACAACGCCGGCGGATGCGCCGGTATACGTGGTGTCGATGGAAACGATGGGCGGATCGATATTCGGCAGCTCACGCAGCGGCAGGCGCGTGAACGCGATCACGCCGAGCACTACAAGGATCAGCGACAGGACCATCGCGAAGACGGGGCGCTTGACCGAGACATCCGACAGCAGCATGGGCGTCTCCTCAGTTCGCGGCGGCGGGAGCCGCGGTCGCGCCCACACTTTCCTCAACCGCGACCTTGGCGCCGCCGCGCAGCTTCACCGTGCCGTCGACGACGATGCGGTCGCCGGCCTGGAGGCCTTCGCGTACTTCGATCTCACCGCGACGGCGCGCGCCGGGCACGACGCGCACCTGTTCCACGCTGCTGTCGGGCTTGATGCGGAACACGTAGGAATCGGTGCCGATCTGGACCAGCGCGATCTCCGGCAGCACCAGCGCATCACGCGGCGCACGGAATACCTGCACCGACAGCAGCATGCCCGGACGCAGCACGCGGTCGGGGTTGCTGATCTCGGCCCGCACCAGTACCGAACGCGAAGCGATATCGACGCGCGAGTCGATCGACGTGATCTTGCCTTCCCACTGGCGCTCCGGCCATGCCGCGGTCCTGGCCTGCACCTCCTGGCCGACGACGAGGGCACCGAGCAGGGTTTCCGGCACCGAGAAATCGAGCTTGATCACGTCGATGTCGTCCAGCGTCGTGATCGGCGTGCCCGGCGTCACGAGCGTGCCCGGACTCACGCGGCGCAGGCCGAGCACGCCGCTGAAGGGCGCGGTGATGACGCGGTCGGACAGCTGCGCGCGGATCGCGTCGACTTTCGCGCTGTTGGAATCGCGCGAGGCCGTGGCGGTGTCGAACAGCGCGCGGGAGACGGTGCCTTGCTTCACGAGATCCTGCTGGCGCTGGTACTGGCGATCCGCATCGCGCGCCATCGCCTGGGCGTCCTTGAGCTGGGCTGTCTGCTGGCTCGCGGTGAGTTCGATCAGCACGTCGCCAGCGGACACCGCCTGGCCGTCGCTGAAGTTCACGCGGCGCACGGTCTCGGTGATCTTGGCGGTCAGCGTGATCGATTCGTTCGCCTGCGCCGTGCCGAGCGCCTCGATCACGTCCGACCAGGGTTTGCTTTCTACCGTCTGCGCCGTGACCTTGGCCGGTGCAGCCTGAGTTCTTGTCTTGGCGGGATCGGCGCCCTTGCAGGCGGCCAGGGCGAGGCAGGCGAGAACGAACGGCAATGGCAGGCAACGCTTGAGCATCAGGATTTCCTTGTCCGCCGGCCGCAGGGACAGCGGCAGGCGGTCGCCGCGGACCGGCGGGTTGCCGCGGCATCGGTTTCATGGCGGAGGCTGCCAGACAGCGACCATCCTACGCAGGCGGCGTTGCGCCCGGGTGAATCAGCGATCGGCCGCAGCCGCTGCCGGTATCGGGCGGCCGCGCTGTCCGGCCGCGGAACAGCAGACACGGTATCGCAGGTGCGGTCAGGATCATCATCGGCCAGAAGTCATTGAGGAAGGCAATTGCGGCAGCCCGACGCGAAACTTCGCCATTCAGTGCGGCCAGCCCTGCAGCGCTGTGCGGATCGATGTCCGCCGGCATCGGCGCGCGGCCATGCGGCGTGATGCAGCTGGCGAGCCCGGCGCGGGTGGCCTGCACGCCACGAGAGCAGCGCGGCCACGCCGATCGGCACATCGGTGAGCGCTCGCTGCAATGCGTGATGCGTCGCCGAAATCCCCGGTCAGGTTCCAGGACTTTTGGCCTTCAGCCGGTGCACCATGGCGCCGTAGCGTCTCCCGAATCCGAATCGCCTGAAAAACAGGACCGTGTCCATGCAGGTAGTGCTCGAAGCCATCGAAGCCGACATCACGACCCTCGCGTTCGACGCCATCGTCAATGCCGCCAACGAAGCACTGGCCGGCGGCGGCGGCGTCGACGGCGCGATCCACCGCGCGGCCGGGCCAGGCCTCAGGGACGAGTGCCGCGCCTTGCCGATGATCCGGCCGTACGTGCGTTGCCCGACGGGCGAGGCCGTGCTGACCGGCGGCCACGACCTGCCGGCGCGCCACATCATCCACACCGTCGGTCCGGTCTGGTACGGCGGCAGCAAGGGCGAACCCGCGCTGCTGGGCTCGTGCTACCGGCGCAGCCTGGATCTCGCGCGCGAACACGGCCTCGCAAGCATCGCGTTCCCGGCGATCAGTTGCGGCGTGTTCGGCTATCCGCTGGATCAGGCCGTCGCGATCGCCGTGGCGGAGGCGCGCCGGGCCGCCGACGATCCCGGCTCGCTGTCGCGCATCGTGTTCTGCTGCTTCGGCCAGAAGGCGCTGCAGACCTACCGCGACGCGCTGGTCGCCTGATGCGGTATTTGCGCCGGTCGCCGCGCGGCAGTCTTCCGTCGCTGTTTCCCGCACGCTGGCGCCTGCGCGAGCCGCAGCGCATCGCCGATACATGCACGAGCGAGGTCTGGCGCGTGCGACGCGCTGACGGCAGCACGGCCGTGGTCAAGTCGCTCAAGCCGGCCGGCCTCGAAGAACTGCGTGGCGCGCACCTGCTGCGCTGGCGCCGCGGTGCAGGTCTGGTCCGGCTATACGCGACGAACGGCCGGGCTCAGCTGCTCGAATACGCCGGCGACGACGCGCTGAGTCGCGTCATCGACGTGGCCGGCGACGATGCGGCGACGCAGATCGCGGCCGAGGTGCTGCAGCGCCTGAGCGCGCCGTCGCGGCGCGCGGCACCGGACGGACTACAGCCGCTGTCGGCGTATTTCTCCGCCCTGTTCGCACACGCTCGCGGCCGTCCGGCCGGTGACCCCTACCGCGAAGCGGCGCGTATTGCCGAACGCCTGTTGCGCAGCGCGCGCGACGAACGCCCACTGCATGGCGATCTGCACCACGACAATATTTTCCGGGGTACGCGCGGCTGGCTTGCGATCGACCCGAAAGGCCTCGATGGCGAGCCGGCGTTCGACGCCGCCAACCTGCTCTACAACCCGTGCGAACGCGACGACATCTGTCTCGACCCGCAACACCTGCAGCGCCGCGCGCAGACCTACGCCTACGCACTGCAGCTCGAATTGCCGCAGATCCTCGCGTACGCCTACGCCTACGGCTGTCTCTCCGCCGCGTGGCACGCGCAGGACGGCAATGCGGCGGCCGAAATGCGCGAACTCGCGATCGCGGCTAAGGTCATGGCACTCGCGCGCGAGGCCTGATCGTTCCACCACATTCATCGCGTCCGGAAGCCCCGACGGAGTGATGGGCCGGCGCGGCACAGAACGAAAAACGCCGGCACGAGGCCGGCGTTTTCTTCAAACCGTGTGAACACGATCAGGCGGATTTCTTCCACTGCCCCAGCGCGGCCAGGCCGTTCTCGCGCGCACGCTGCGAGACCGTCTTCTGTGCATCGGCGAAGTTCTTTTCCATGTCCTTGGACCACAGCTTCAGCGCCGCCGACTGCATCGCGCGACCGTAGGAGAAGCTCAGCGGCCACGGATGGGGGCCCATCTGGTTCATCGCGTTGAGGTGCGCCGTGGCCGCTTCGTCGGACTGGCCGCCCGACAGGAAAACGATGCCCGGCAGCGAGGCCGGCACGCTGGCCTTGAGGCAGCGCACGGTTGCTTCGGCGACCTCGTCGATGCCGGCCTGGTCCGGGCAATCCTTGCCGGACACGACCATGCTGGCCTTGAGAATGGTGCCTTCGAGCATGACGTTCTGCTCGTACAGCGAGGCGAACAGCGAGCGCAGCGTCACTTCGGTCACGTCGTAGCAGACGTCGAGGTCGTGCGAGCCGTCCATGAGCACTTCGGGCTCGACCATCGGCACGATGCCGGCTTCCTGGCACAGCGCGGCATAGCGCGCCAGCGCGTGGCAGTTGGCTTCGATGCAGGTGGAACTCGGCATGTCCTCGCCGATGGTGATGACCGCACGCCACTTGGCGAACTTGGCGCCGAGGCTGGCGTATTCCTTGAGGCGGTCGCGCAGGCCGTCGAGGCCTTCGGTGACCAGCTCGCCCGGAAAGCCGGCCAGCGCATGCGGACCCTTGTCGACCTTGATACCCGGCAGGATGCCGTGGTCGAGCATGATCCTGGTGAACGGCACGCCGCCGCGGGAGGACTGGCGCAGCGTTTCGTCGTAGAGGATCGCGCCGGAGATGTGATCGGACAGGTTCGGCGCGGTCAGCAGCATTTCGCGGTAGGCGCGACGCGTGTCTTCCGTGCATTCGATGCCGACACCGTCGAAACGCTTCCTGATCGTGGTATTGGACTCGTCGATCGCGATGATGCCCTTGCCCGGGGCGACCATAGCCTGGGCAATGCTTTCCAGCTGTTCGATGCTCATGGATGACTCCGTGGGATTGGATCCGGGACGCGGCGAGACGCCGCGTGGCGACCGATCGGGGGTCGCGGGCCGCGGATTATAGGCCAGAAGGCGGGGCGGGTGCCTGCTGTATGGAGGCTTCTCCGGCGGTCGCCGCGCAGCGATCGTCGGCACGAACGGGTTGACGGTCTCTGCCTCGGGCTCATCCCATATTGGCAGGATCGGCACGACGGCCAGAGCAACAAGCGGCCAGTCTCGCTTACGTCGACCAGCAGACGGCAGACTCGTTTCGGCACGCTCGTGTCACCGGGTTGGGAGATTCACCCTGTCACGGCGTCTTCCGATACGCACCGACCCGGCTACGACGGTCTGAACCGTCACCAATTCCCTCGTGGGCAGTCCGCGACGTACTGCACCGAACTCAACACCCTCAAGGCGGCTCCGCTGCTTGCCTATATCCCTAGGGCGGTGACGAGTCGCAACCAGAGCGACAGGAATTGGCCGGTCCCGGCGCCGTGCAACGCTCCGCCACGCATTTGATCGGGAACGAACAAGGAACTATCGATCCTCGACGCGAAACTCCTTGAGAAACCGATCCGCCTCCGCCGTCGCGCGCTGCACGTCGCGCTGCAGCCCGACGGCATCGGCCTGCAGGCGCGGCAGTTCATCCTTGATCGCGCCGATCGCCGCGGCGTTGAGGTTGTGCTTGAGGTACAGCACCTGGTCGCCTAGCAGTTTCAGCGCCGGCTTGAAGCTCGCTTCGGCGCGGCGCATGGCCTGATCGACCGTGCGATAGCGGCTGCGCGTGCGATCGAGCTGGGCCTTGGATTTCGCGCGCAGCGTTGCATCGCCGTACTGGGCAAGCTCGCCTTCCCATTCCTTGAACAACGCATCGGCCACCGATTCCACCGCAGCGATGCGTTCGCCAAAGGCCTGCGCCCGTGCAGCCGCTTCGTCATGGCTGGCCTTGAGCTTCAGATAAACGGCCTCGAGCTCGCCGGCCTCCACGCTGACGACCGCGCGGAACGCGGTCAGCGCGTCGACATAGGCCTGCTCCGCCTCGCCCTGCGAGCCGCGCGCGGCTTCGACGCGGTCGAGCAGCACGTCGCGCTTGGCGATGCCGATCTTCTCCAGCGCGCCGAAGTAGGCGCTCTGGCAGGCGCTGAGGCACAGCACCAGCAACGCCGGCAGCAGCCGGGCCGCAATGCGTCGAAATTCCGTCATCGGGCCGGGCTCCACGGGTAGTCAGCTGTCATTCTGCCTCATGGCGGCGATTTCGCCGCCGCGCTGCCGGCCTCGGCCGCAGGGTTCAGGCATTCACGCAAGAATGCATCGCCAGCCGCATGCATCGCGAGCCGGTCGTACGTACGCGACAGACTGTGGTCGGCACCAGGCAGCGGCAGCCAGGCAGGCGCGCGCCCGGCCGATACCAGCAGCGTGCGCAGGCGCCAGGCGTGTTCGAACACGACGCGCGCGTCATCGGTGCCGTGGATCAGCAGTATCGGTTGCTTGAGGCGCTCGTACTGATAGGCAGGCGAGTATTCACGCAACTGAGCCATCGACGTCTGCGGATCACCGACGATCCGGCGCATACGCGCGACCGATTCGGGTATGCGACTCCAGTCGCTGGAACTGAACAGCAACGGCAGGTCGGTCACAGCAGCGACAGCAACGCCACAACGGTATTTGTCCGGTTCGCGGATCAATCCCATCAGCGTGGAATAGCCGCCATAGCTGGAGCCCCACAGCGCGACCCTCGATCGGTCAAGAGGAAACTCGGCGAGCGCATGATCCACCGCCATATCGACGTCGTCCTCGATTTCGCGTCCCCACTGACCTTCGCCAGCGCGCGCGAAGGCGCGGCCTGCGCCGCCGGAGCCGCGGTAGTTGACGCGCAGCACCGCGAATCCGCTGTTGGCCAGCATCTGTACGGTCGCGTCGAACTCGCGTCGGTCGCTGACCGCGATAGGACCGCCATGCGGCATGACGACGAGCGGCGCCGGATCGCGCGTGCCGACCGGCAAGGTCAGGAACGCGTCGATGGCAAGGCCGTCACGCGCCGTGACCGTGAAGTTTTTCGACACGGCCAACGTGGCTTTGCTGAGCGGGTCGAACACGTCTACGAGCTTCTCGAGCTGTCGCTTGTCGTGATCGTAGAGATAGAAAGTGCCGCGCTCGCCTTCGGACTGCACCAGGACCACGAGACGCTTGCCATCACGACTGTCATCGACGAGGAACAGGTCCGCGCCAGGAAACGATTTTCCGATCGCACGGAGCTGACTATCGTCTTCGCCGGCGAGGAATCGCGTCTGCAGCGATCCGTTGCGATAGAACTGCGCGCCGATGACACGACGGTCACGCCGGCGCAACACGCCATCGACGAAATCGGCACCCGGCTCAGCAAGCAGGGTCGGGCCGATCGCGCCGTCGGCCAGACTGACCGTGGCCAGTTCAGTCTGATCGCGCGCATGATCGGTCAGCACGACGAGCTGACGGGCATCGGGGGTCAACTGCAGTGGCTTGAAGGTGATGTTCTGCGGCAGTGCCGGGTGGATCGTCCACTTGCCGTCGTCTCCGCGCACGGCCAGCGAGCGGGCACCGTCTTCACCGGCGACGAGCGCCGCGCGCAGCACGCCGCGTTTATCGGCAAAAAAATCCAGTGCTTTGTCGATGCCCTTGTCGAGCTGCTGCGCGCTGCGGAAATTCGCGATGTCGAAGCGGCGTGCGTTCTCGTCGAGCGCGTAGACGTGAAACTCTCCCGTACTGTCGCCACGCACGATGAGCCCTCGCGTCGCGTCGTCGGACAGCGGATTGGCGACCCAGACCGCCCCGGGCAACCAGAGCCGGGTCAGGTTCTTCGCATCCAGCGGACCGAAACCGAAGCGCACGAGCTCCAGACCGTGCCCGAGGTTGAGCGGAATCGTCGCGCGCTTTCCTTTGGCGCGCGCGATGACCTTGGCCGTATCCACCAGGGCGCCGATATAGAGCGCACGCTCGCTGGCCCAGGCCAGCTGATCGATGGTGCCGGGAACCCCGCTGACGGCGAGCATTTCGCCGGTGGCCAGATCGACGACCATCGCCACTTCGAGATCGTCACGCCGTTCCTTGTAAGCGAGCAGCGCACCGTCGGGGCTGATTGACGGCCACATCGCCCGCGGCAGCGCATAGATTTCATTGAACACGCCGACGAACGCTTCGCTGACGGATCGTGTGCGCCATCGCGTCGCGTCCGCCTCGCTCGAAGCCTGCAGTGCGGACGAAATCCCTGGGGTCAGGCGGGGCGCGGCAAATTCGATGAACGGGTCGGGCGACGGCAGATCGTTGCGCCACTCGTACTTGTCGCGCAGTCCCTTGTGGCTTTGGTCGAGCCCCATCAGAGCTTGCAGGCCGCGATTGGAGCGGTGATAGCGCACCGTGCGCAGTCCGCTGGCCTCTACGGCGAAATCGCCGGGATAGTTGAGCTTTCCGGCAACGACGGTGAATTCGAACTGCGCGTCGCGCGGTATCTTGTGATAGCCATCGACACGCGTGAGCATCGACCAGCGGTAGTTGCCTGCTTTCGCACGGACGACGCGCAGGTTGCGTCCGCTGCCGAGATTCTTGACGACATCGTCGCCGAGCAACCCGGGGCCGTCGAGGCGGATCGACGAAATGGAAGCGCTGTTGTCGACGATGACGACGAGCCAGCCTTCGCCATCACCCAGCGGCTTGTCCGTATCGAGCGCGTACGCGGCCGGCACGCTCAGCAGCAGTGTCAGACACAGCGTGGCCAGTTGCCGCTTCCAGCTTGTCTTCGCCATCGATCACCCCTTGAATGCCGCGGCAGGATAGCGGCCCGGTCGATACCACGCTAAACGGTCGCGTACGTGATCAATCTCTCAGCAGCGACTGGCTCACGCCGTCGCGACGACCTGGTTGCGCCCCTTGTCCTTGGCCTTGTACAGGCACTGGTCGGCGGCCTTGAGCACCTCGTCCACGCCGCGCCGCGCCGGGCTGCGCGGGGCCACGCCGATGCTGGCCGTCACCTGCACCGCAGGCTGTCGCTTTGGCGCTGCGCTCTTGCCGGCGCTCTTGCCGGCGCTTTTCGCAGCGCCCTTGGCCGGGGCAGGCTTGCGTGGCAGATCGACCTTGAGCGCCTCGATCGAGGCGCGCGCGTCCTCGCACGCGGCCTGGGCCAGTTCGGGCCGGCGGAACAGCAGGCAGAACTCCTCGCCGCCGAAGCGGAACGCCTGCGCGGCGCGCGTCTGCGCGAGGCTGCGCGCAACCGCGATCAGCACCCGATCGCCGGCGTCGTGGCCATGCTTGTCGTTGAACTGCTTGAAGTGATCGACGTCGACCATGGCCAAAGCGTAGTCGCCCGACAGGCGCGCCAGGGTTTCGTCCAGCGCACGGCGGTTCGGCAGGCCGGTCAGCGCATCGAGGAAGGCCAGGCGCCAGGAGGAATAGACCACGCCCAGACCCATGACCGCCGCGCCGGCCAGCAGCCAGCCGTGGAGGCCGATTCCGGCGAGCTGCAGCCAGCCGCCGGCGCTGAGCAGCAGTGCGGACGCGATCGCCGCATCGAGCGGCCGGCGCCAGTACACCCAATGGCCGGCCGCGATCGCGACCGCGAGCAGATTCAGCACCAAGGCAGTGCGTCCCGGCCGCCAGGCCAGCCAGCCCAGCGGCAAGGCCTGTTCGAATGCGCTCCAGACATGCGCCGGCGCGATCGCCGTGAGCCAGACCGCCAGCGCCAGCACCAGCGCAAACGCGAGCATGCGGCGCGAACGCAGCGGCGGCTCGGGCAGCAGCAGCGCCAGCAACCAGCACCAGGGCAGGAACAGCGTCACCGCCGACGCGCCGCGGTCTGCGAGAACGCCGCTGCCGGGCGGCAGCGACAGCACGCCGACGGCGAGCGACGTCGCCGCGAGCAGCTGCGCGGCGCGATGACGGCGGAACGCGAGCGCCAGCGCGAACGCCAGGGCGCAGAAAGCGGCGGCGAGGTAGGACGGCGTAGTCATAGGGCGAAGGCTGGTGGAAGCGTCGAGCTTGGCAGATCACCGTGACGACGGGAATCCGCCGCGCTCAATCGCCAGGCAGCGACCCCAGGAAGCGCGCTATCGCCTCGACCGCGGCGTGCGGCGCAGCCTGCAGCAGGAAATGCGGTGCCTCGATACGCACGCGGACCAGGTCGGCACGCTGCGCCTCGATGCAGCGGGCAGCGTAGGCTGGAATCACGCGATCGGCCGTCGCCTGCAGGTACAGCACGGGACACGCGAGCGAGCGCAATTCGTGGCGCCAATCCACCAGCAGCGCCGCGCGCAGGCGCGCGCGCAGCACGTTGGCCGGCACCTGGCGCAACGCCGCGTCGAGCCGCGACGACCAGCGCGGCGTCGCCCAGCGGCCGAGCAGCAGCGCGTCGGACAGACGCCGCGGCACGCCGTGCACCGGCAGCCAGTGGGTCAGGGGCGCGAGCCGGCGCAGCCACGGCAGAGGACTCACGGCGAACGAAGCACTCAGGACGAGCGCGCGCGGCGGCACCGCGGCGCGCGCCGCCAACGCGATGCCGAGCGGCCCGGCGAACGATTCGGCGACCACGACGCTGTCGCGATCGATCTGCGCCTGCGCCGCGAGTTCCGAACACAGGGCTTCGTAATCGCGCGGACGGTCGACGGGATAGCGCAGGATCTCGACCGGTCCGAGCGGAGCGAGCCTGTCGGCGAAATCGCGCAACAGCTCGCCGGTGCCGTCCAGGCCCGGCAATAGCAGGAAACGCGGCAAGCAGACCTCGGCCAGTGGTGTCGGCCCCATTCTCGCCGCACCTTGCACACGGCGGAACGCGGCACCTTGCCGCAGCAGCAGTTGGCCGGAAAAGGCGATCGCTGCGATTCAAAGCGACCGGGCGAGCCATGCTTGCGCCGGCGCGGCGACGAGACCGAGGACCAACGAACAGAGCGAAGCCGCTGTCGGCGATGCGATCGTTTCCCAGCGCGTGTCCACAAGGTCTACGCGCATGGTTGGCGCGAGCGCATGGTTTTTCAGGAGTCTGGTCCAAGCGCGCAACCCGACTCCCGACTCCCGACTCCCGACTCCCGACTTTCAAAGTCTGCCCGACTTGATATTTAAATTGATCATCAATTAAATTACGCATCATGCCAAAGACGCCCACCCCACCCATCGCCGCGCCGCGCCGTCGCGGCCGCCCGGCCGCCAGCACCGGCCCGGGCCTCGACAACGACGCCCGCGCCCTTCTCCTCGACGTGGCCCTGCGCCTGTTCGCCGAGCAGGGCATCGCGGCGACACCGTTGACGCTGATTGCGCGCAAGGCGAAGGTCACGCCCGCGCTGCTCCACTACTACTTCGGCAGCAAGGACAAACTCGTCGACGCGATCGTCGACGAACGCCTGCAGCCGCTGTCCGCAGTGCTGGGCCAGCGCCTCGCCGGCAACGACCGCGGCCTGCGCGGCGCGGTCGAGGACTTCGTTGGCACGATGCTCGAACTGCTGTCGGCCAATCCGTGGTTCCCCCAGTTGTGGCTGCGCGAAGTGCTCAACGAAAGCGGCCTGTTGCGCAGGCGCCTGATCGAGCGTGTCGCGCCGGTCGTGGCCCACCGCGTGCGCGAGGTGGTGCAGCAGGCGCAGCACCAGGGACAGATCAATCCCGACATCGATCCGCGCCTGCTGATGGTGTCGCTGATCGGGCTGACCGTGTTTCCGCTCGCCGCGCAGCCGATCTGGCGCGCGATCTACCCCTGCGATGACATCACCACCGACGTGCTGCGCCGGCATGTGCTGGCGCTCGTGCTGCGCGGCCTGGAGCTTCCCGATGCGCCCTGATTTCCTGCGGCCCTTCCCGAACCGGAACGGCACCCTGTCCACGTTTCGTCGGTTGGCTGTTTTGCTGGTTTTTCCGCTCGCGACCTCGTGCAGCCGCGACGCGCTGCCGCCTCCGCTGCTCGGCACGCTCGAATGGGACCGCATCGCGGTACAGGCCGAAGCGGCCGAACCGGTGATCGGCATTGCGGTCCACGAAGGCGACACGGTGAGCGCCGGCCAGCTGCTGCTGCAGCTCGATCCGCGCCGCACGCAGGCGCAGCTCGCCCAGGCAGAAGCCGAACTGCGCCGTGCCCGCGCCGCCCAGTCGGAACTCCAGCACGGCACACGCAGCGAGACCCTCGCCGCAGCGCGTGCCGATCTCGCCCGCGTCGAGGCCACCCGCATTGATGCGCAGCGCGAGCGCGAACGCGCCGCGGAACTGCGTCGCAAGGGTCTCGTCGCGCAGGCCGAGCTGGACCGCCGCGACACCGCGCTGAAGTCCACGCGCGCTGAGGTCACAGCGAGCCAGGCGCGCGTGCTCGAACTCAGCAACGGCACGCGGCCCGAGCAGCTCGACCAGGCCGACGCGGCCGTCGACGCAGCCCAGGCGCGCGTCAACGAGCTGCGTATCAACCTGGAACGCCTGGAGGTGCGCGCGCCGCAGGCCGGCCGCGTCGATGCGCTGCCGTACAAGCTCGGCGACCAGCCGGCGCGTGGCGCCGGCGTGGTCTCGCTGCTCATCGGCGACCGGCCCTATGCGCGCCTGTTCGTACCGGCGCCGCGCCGCGCCGCACTGCAGCCGGGCCAGATGCTGCGCGTGCGCATTTCCGGCGTTGCGCAGGCCTATTCCGCACGCGTGCGCGCCGTGCGCAGCGAAGCGGCATTCACGCCCTACTACGCCCTCAGCGGCGACGACGCCAACCGACTGAGCTTTCGCGCCGAAGCGCTGCTGCAGCTGTGCGCGGCAGACGATTGCGCGAACGCACCTCAGCCATCCGACCTGCCCGCCGGCCTGCCGCTGACCGCCGAGGCCGAAGCGCCATGAACGCGGAAGCGGCGATCCAGGCGCGCGGACTCACGCGCCGCTTTGGCGATCTCGTTGCCGTCGACAACGTCGACCTCACGGTCGCGCGATCGCAGGTCTACGGCTTTCTCGGTCCCAACGGGTCGGGCAAGTCGACCACGATCCGCATGCTATGCGGCCTGCTGTCGCCGAGTGCGGGTGACATCCAGGTGCTTGGCCTGCAGATACCGCAGCAGGCCGAACAGCTCAAGCGCCGCATCGGCTACATGACGCAGAAGTTCTCGCTGTACGAAGATCTCACCGTGCTGGAGAACCTCGAATTCCTCGCCGCCGTGCAGGACATCCCGCGTGCGCAGGCACGTACGCGCATCGATGACCTGCTGACGCGCTACTGGCTCAACGACCGGCGCAAGCAGCTCGCCGGCACGATGTCGGGCGGGCAGAAGCAGCGCCTCGCGCTGGCCGGCGCGGTGCTGCACCAACCGGAACTGCTGTTCCTCGACGAACCGACCAGCGCGGTCGATCCGCAGTCGCGCCGCGAATTCTGGGATTCGCTGTTCGAACTCGCCGACGCCGGCACCACCATCCTCGTCTCGACGCACTACATGGACGAAGCCGAGCGCTGCCATCGCCTGGCGATCCTCGACCAGGGCCGCCTCGTCGCCGACGGCGCACCGCGCGAACTCTGCGCCGCGCTGCCCTATGTGGTATGGCTCGTCGATTGCGCCGCACCGCGTCGTGCGCAACGGGCGCTGCAGCAGCAAGCCGGCATCGTCGCGCTGGCCCAGATCGGCGCCGAGCTGCGCGTGCTCGCCGCGAGCACGGCCTGGGACAGCGACAGCCTCGCGCAGCACCTGCGCGCGGCGGGTGTCGACGCGCAGGTGCGCCGCGGCGAGCCCAATCTCGAAGACGTCTTCGTCGCCGCGACGCGCAAGCCCGCGAGCGTCGCGGCGGGGACATCCGCAACAGGAGCAGGCGCAACAGGAGCAGCCGCATGAGCCTGCGCCGGCTGTTCTCCATCGTGCTCAAGGAGCTGCGCCAGCTGCGCCGCGACCGCCTCACCTTCGCCATGATCGTCGG
Source organism: Tahibacter sp. (assembly GCF_032229445.1). NCBI lineage: Bacteria > Pseudomonadati > Pseudomonadota > Gammaproteobacteria > Lysobacterales > Rhodanobacteraceae > Tahibacter > Tahibacter sp. The sequence goes on along the minus strand of NZ_JAVTWC010000118.1, from coordinate 12,079 downwards.
CATACCGACCATGCAGCTGCTGTTGTTCGGCTTCGCAATCAATCTCGATATCCGCCACCTCGACGCGGCCGTGCTCGACCAGGCCAATACCGCGCGTTCGCGCGAACTCGTGGCCGAACTCGCCGCGTCGCAAGTCATCACGCTGCGCCATGCGCTGTCCGCGCCGCAGCAGCTCGACGATCTGATGCGCGAAGGCCGCGTCGGCGTGGTCATCGTGATCCCGGCGGATTTCGAGAACCGCCTCGAGCGCGGCGATCGTCCGGCGGTGCAGCTCGTCGTCGACGGCTCCGACCAGGTCGTGCAACAGGCCGCGCGCCAGCTCGCCGCCTATCCGCTCGCGCGCCTGCGCGGCAGCGAAACGGGCCTGATAGCGGGAATGGAAGTCGTGAACTTCTACAACCCGGAGCGCCGCGCGCCGGTCAACACCGTGCCCGGGCTCGTCGGCGTGATCCTGACGATGACGATGGTCATGTTCACGGCGATGGCGCTCGTTCGCGAACGCGAACGCGGCAACCTCGAAATGCTCATCGCCACGCCCGTATCGCCATGGGAACTCACGCTCGGCAAGGTGCTGCCCTTCGTTGGGATCGGACTCGTCCAGGTCACGCTCGTGCTCGCGCTCGGCAAGCTGATCTTCGACGTGCCGGTGCGCGGCAGCCTGCTGGAGATCTATCTGGCCGCGCTGCTGTTCATCATCGCCAGTCTCGCGCTGGGCGTATTCCTGTCCACGCTCGCGCGCAGCCAGTTCCAGGCCATGCAGCTCGCGTTCTTCACCTTTCTGCCGCAGATCCTGCTGTCGGGCTTCATGTTTCCCTATGCCGGCATGCCGCGCGCCGCGCAGTGGCTCGCCGAGATCCTGCCGATGACGCACTTCCTGCGCCTGATCCGCGGCATCGCGCTGCGCGGCGCGACCCTCGCCGACCTGTGGATCGAGATGGTTGCGCTGGCCGTGTTCAGCGCCGTGATGCTCGGCATCGCGGTGACGCGCGTGAGCAAGCGGCTGGATTGAGGCACCGGTTCGTCGCGCAGACCGGCGGCGCCCGAGTGACGGTTTCCCTATTTTGCGAGCGCAGCGGATTTTTCTAGCGCACCGGCGCGTTCGAGAATCACGCGCGCCAGAATCGCGCGCTTGGCTGCGTCAGCGGCGTTGGGCATGTCGATGTTCAACGCGAAGAACCAGCGCCGCGCATCGCGCTCGACCCAGCCCACGTACCAGCCGAGGTCGGCTTCGCCCTCGACCTGCTTCCAGCCGGTCTTGGCGTGCAGCACATAGCCGTCGCCCTGCTCCGCGATCGTGATGCGCCGGACGAGGTCCTGGCTTCGCGCGGAGAACGGCAGCGTGCCGTCGGCGAGGCGACGCAGGAAAGCGATCTGCTCGACCGCGCTGATGCGCAGTCCACCCTTGCCCAGCCAGAACCGGTCGATGCCGCCGCTGATGTCGCGGTTGCCGTAGCCCACCTTGTCGATCCAGGCCTGCATGCGCTGCTGTCCGATACGTCGCGCGATCTCCTGGTAGAACCAGACCACGGAGTACTTCATGCCGCTGGCCAGATCGTGATCGCGATTCCAGTCCGCGACCCAGCGCTCCGTGCCGTCCCATTTCAGCGTGACGTGTTCGTCGGCAATGACGCCGGTCTCCAACGCGGTCAGCGCGTTGAAGATCTTGAACGTCGATGCCGGCGCGAAGGCAGTCTCGGCGCGCCGACGGTCCAGCACGTGATAGCGCTGCGCCTTCTCGTCGTAGACCAGCATCGTGCCGCTGACGGACTGGGCCTTGAACTCGTCCGCCCACTCCGGATGCAGCTCCCAGCTTTCGCCCGCGTGCACGCCGGGCGCGGACAGCGCCAGCAGCAGCACGACCAGACTCAGGCGATACCAGTGCGTCATGGCGGTTTTCCTCGCAGAAAGATGCCGCGCAGGCTAGGCGCCGGTTATGGCGAAACGCGGGCGCCGGCATGGCATAACCGGGTCGCACTGCGCATTTGCGTGACGGCTCCGCTACCATTCGCGCCCTGCACTGCCGCATTGCCTGCCGCTGACCGTCGAATGACTCATGCCAGCCTGAAACTGCACGAACCGGTCGGCGACGACGTCAAGACGACGACGTGCTACATGTGCGCGTGCCGATGCGGCATCAAAGTGCACCTCAAGGACGGCAAGGTCCGCTACATCCAGGGCAACCCGGATCATCCGGTCAACCGCGGCGTGATCTGTGCCAAGGGCTCCGCCGGCATCATGCAGCACTACTCGCCAGCGCGGCTCACGAAGCCGCTGCTGCGCGTCGGCGAACGCGGCAAGGGCGAGTTCAAGGAAATCGAGTGGGACGAGGCGCTGGCGCTTGCCACGCGCTGGCTGGGCGAGATCCGCCGGCGCAATCCGGATGAACTCGCGTTCTTCACCGGCCGCGACCAGTCGCAGGCACTGACCGGCTGGTGGGCGCAGCAGTTCGGCACGATCAACTACGCGGCGCACGGCGGTTTCTGCTCGGTCAACATGGCCGCGGCCGGCATGTATACCTTCGGCGGCTCGTTCTGGGAATTCGGCGAGCCGGACTGGGAACACACGCGCTATCTCATGATGTTCGGCGTGGCCGAAGACCATGACTCGAATCCGATCAAGCTCGGCCTCGGCAAGCTCAAGCAGCGCGGCGCCAAGCTGCTCGCGATCAATCCCGTGCGCACCGGCTACGCCGCGATCGCCGACGAGTGGCTCGGCATACGCCCGGGCACCGACGGCCTGTTCGTCGGCGCGCTGATCCAGGAGCTGCTGCGCAACGACTGGATCGATTTCGACTATCTGGTGCGCTATACCAACGCGCACCATCTCGTCGTACGCCATCCCGGCGGCGCCGACGACGGCCTGATCGCGCGCGACGCCGACGGCAAGCCGCTGTGCCGGACGCGCGACGGTCAGACCGCGCAGGCCGATGCGATCGACATCGCGCCGGTCATCGTTGGCGAGTACACGCTGCCGGACGGACGCCGCGCCGTGCCCGCGTTCCAGCTGTTCGCCGAACGTTTTCTCGGCGCCGAGTATTCGCCCGAGCAGGCGGCCGCGCAGAGCGGCATCGACGCGGCGACGATCCGGCGCATCGCCAAGGAAATCGCCGACGCGGCCTTCCGCGAGGAAATCCGCCTCCCGGTGCGCTGGACCGACGCCTGGGGCCGCACCCACGACGAAATGATCGGCCGGCCGATCTCGCTGCACGCGATGCGCGGCATCTCGGCGCACAGCAACGGTTTCCACACCTGCAGGATGCTACATTCGTTGCAGATGATACTCGGCGCGATCGATACGCCCGGCAGCTTCCGCTACCAGCCGCCGTACCCCAAGGGCGTGCCGCCGGCCAATCGCCCGGGCAAGGCGCGCAAGCCCGACGGCACGCTGGATGCGGGCCCCCTGGGCTATGTGCATGCGCCGGAAGACCTGCTCGTCGATGCGCAGGGCAATCCGCGCCGCATCGACAAGGCGTTTTCCTGGCAGCATCCGCTCGCGGTGCACGGCATGCTGCAGAGCGTGATCGCCAACGCGGTCGCCGGCGATCCGCAGCGCATCGACACCTTGTTCCTGTTCATGGCCAACATGAGCTGGAATTCCGCCATGAACACGACCGGCACGCGGCGCATGCTGGTCGAGAAAGACGCGGACGGCGCGTACAAGATCCCGCGCATCATCTATGTCGATGCGTACGCGTCGGAAATGGTCGAATTCGCCGACCTCGTGCTGCCGGACACGACGTACCTCGAACGCCACGACTGCATCTCGCTGCTCGACCGCCCGATCTCCGACGCGGATTCCGCCAGCGATGCGATCCGCCATCCGATCGTCGCGCCCGACCGCGACGTGCGGCCGTTCCAGGACGTGCTGCTCGACCTCGGCACGCGCCTGGGCCTGCCGGGCTGCCTGCGCGAGGACGGTTCGGCGCGCTATCCGGGCGGCTTCGCCCAATACATGGTCGAGCACGAGCGCGCGCCCGGCGTCGGCCTGCTCGCCGGCTGGCGCGGCCGCGACGGCCTGCGTGAAGGCACCGGCGAACCGAATCCGCAGCAGCTCGAACGCTACAAGGAACACGGCGCGTTCTGGCATGCGGCCGTCCCCGTCGCGGGCCGCTACTACAAGATGGCCAATCGCGACTACCTCGAATGGGCGCGCGGCCTGGGCTTCGTCGGTTCCACGCACGCGCAGGTGATCGAGCTGTATTCGGAACGCCTGCAGCGCTTCCGCCTCGCCGCGCAGGGCCACGGCGCGGTGCAGCCGCCCGAGCGCGAGCGCGGTCGCGTCGCGCGCTATTTCGATCCGCTGCCGTTCTGGTACGCGCCGTTCGAATGGGAGCAGACCGATCTCGATCGCTATCCGATCGCGGCGATCACGCAGCGTCCGATGTTCATGTACCACTCCTGGGGTTCGCAGAACGCCTGGCTGCGCCAGATCACCGCGCGCAATTTCCTCTACATCCATCCGCAGACCGCGCAGGCGCTGGGGCTGCGCGACGACGACTGGGCCTGGGTCGAATCGCCGCACGGCCGCATCCGCGTGCCGGTGCGCTGCCACAACGGTACCGAGCCCGGCACGGTCTGGAGCTGGAACGCGATCGGCAAGAAGCGCGGCGCCTGGAAGCTCGCGGCGAACGCGCCGGAGTCGCAGCAGGGCTTCCTGCTCAACCACGTCATCACCGAACTGCTTCCGCCGCGCGAAGACGGCTATCGCTACGCCAACGCCGATCCGGTCACCGGCCAGGCTGCATGGTTCGACCTGCGCGTGCGCATCGAGAAGGCGACCGACGAGGTCGAGGTGCAGCCGCACCGGATCGAGGTCACGCGCGCATGACGATGCTGCCGCCGCCCACGACCAGGAAGCTCGGCCTCGTCATCGATCTGGACACCTGCGTCGGCTGCCATGCCTGCGCCGTGGCGTGCAAGGAATGGAACGAAGGCGGCCAGTTCGGCCCGCTGCCCGACGAGGATGCCTACGGCGCCGAACCGCTCGGCGTGTGGTTCAACCGCGTCCACAGCTTCGAAGTACAGGCGCCGCCGCCTGACGCGCGCGGCAACGGCCCCCTGCAGCAGTTGCTGAAGACCGGCTTCGCGCAGAACGCGCCGGCCATGACCGTGCATTTCCCGCGTTCCTGCCTGCATTGCGAGACGCCGGACTGCGTCACCGTCTGCCCGACCGGCGCGAGCTACAAGCGCGCCGAGGACGGCATCGTGCTGGTCGACGAGGACAAGTGCATCGGCTGCAAGCTGTGCTCCTGGGCCTGCCCCTACGGCGCGCGCGAGTACAGCGAACAGCGTGGGGTCATGCAGAAATGCACCTTGTGCGTCGACCGCATCTACAACGAGTCTTTCGCTGAAAGCGACCGCCAGCCGGCCTGCGTCATGGCTTGCCCGACGCGCGCGCGCCATTTCGGCGACCTCGGTGATGCGGATTCGGCCGTGTCGCGTCTCGTCGCGGAACGCGGTGGCGTCGCGCTCATGCCCGAACTCGGCTATGCGCCGGTGAACCGCTACCTGCCGCCGCGACCGCGGCGCAACGGGTGTGGTGCCGATGCGGCGCCCGCCGCGAGCGAAGAAATTCTCGATCGCGAGCAGCTGCCGCCGCTGCTGCGCTGGGTCGACAAGTTGCTGTCGCGCTGAATGTCCGCTGCAATGCCCACCGAGCCGAGACGCCGCTTCAAGCCCTCCCTTCAAGGGGGTGAAGGACGATGGCTGGAACCGAAGGTTCTCATCGTCCTGAACGCCCAACGGGCCGGAGGGATGGGTGGGGCTGGTGTTCGGCGATATGCGAAAAAGGCGAAGAAACGCTGTGCTTCTACGCGGGCGCAATTCTTCGCTACTGTGCCGGGCAACATCACGTCCACAGCAACACCATCCCCACCCAACCCTCCCCTTGAAGGGGAGGGCTTACTGGCTGCGCCGAGGAATTCCCAATGCTCCTGACTACCACATCCACCCTCGAAGGCCACCCGGTCCGCCAGTATCTCGGCCTCGTCAGCGGTGAAGCGATTCTCGGCGCGAACGTGTTCCGCGACTTCTTCGCCGGCATCCGCGACATCATCGGCGGCCGCTCGGGCAGCTACGAGAAGGTGCTGCGCAAAGCGAAAGAGGCCGCGATCGAGGACATGGCCGAGGCGGCCACGGAGCTGGGCGCGAACGCGGTCGTCGGCATCGATTTCGACTACGAGACCATCCAGATCAAGGAAGGCGGCGACATGCTCATGGTCACGGTGACCGGCACCGCCGTCGTCACGGGCTGATTCGCGATCCATGCATCCAGCGCTGTCGGTCATCTTCTTCACCACCGTGTCGGGCGCCGGCTACGGCCTGCTTGCCCTGCTCGGCGCCGGCATCGCGCTGGGCTGGTGGCCGCACGGCTTCTGGCCGACCGCAGCACCGCTGGCGATCGGCGCGCTGCTCGTCAGCCTCGGCCTGCTCGCCTCGACCGCGCACCTCGGCCAGCCGCTGCGCGCCTGGCGCGCCTTCAGCCAGTGGCGCAGTTCCTGGCTCTCGCGCGAAGGGGTGGCGTCGGTGCTCACCTATCTGCCCGTGCTCGCGCTCGGCGCCGGGCTGCTGACGCGAGCGGAAACGCCGCACTGGCCGCTGCCACTGCGCGTCGCCGGCGGGCTGCTCGTCCTGGGCGCGATCGCGACGGTGTTCTGCACCGCACGCATCTACTCGAGCCTGCGCACGATCCCGGCCTGGCACAACGCCTGGGTCGCACCGGCCTACCTGCTGTTCGCGGCATATGCAGGCGGTCTCTGGCTGTGGCTGCTGGGCGCACTGCAGCAGCGCGGCGACGCGATCGGGTGGAATCGCCTTGGCCTGCCGCCCTGGCTGCTCGTCGGCGTGGTGCTCTGCGCGATGCTCGCGACGCTGGTCAAACTTCTGTACTGGCGCCACATCGACACCGCGCCGCCACTGGCCAGCGCGGAGAGCGCGACGGGACTGGGCGGCTTCGGCAGCGTCAGCGCGTTCGAGCGGCCGCATACCGAGCAAAATTACATTACGAAAGAAATGGGATTTGTGGTCGCGCGGCGCCATTCGGCGCAGCTGCGCGCATTCAGTCTGGTCGCGGGGCTAGGACTTCCGCTGGTGTGCATCATCGCGGCAATCACCTGGCTGTCTCTTGCGCCGGCGCTGGCGCTGCTCGCGCTGCTGCTGGGCAGCCTGGGCATCTTCGCCGAGCGCTGGCTGTTCTTCGCCGAAGCGCGGCATGTTGTAAACCTTTATTACGGCGCGCAGCGAATCTAGCGGCATTCGGCGCAGAAGCGGCCCGCGCGGGCCGCGAGCAGCCCGTGGTTCAGACCGGATTCAATCCGTCGCCGTAGTATCCCGCGCTCGTTTGTGCGCGTTCCAGCTCGCGCCGGCGCCCCCCGATTTCTGCCATCTGACAAGGGTGAAACCCATGAAGAAACTCCTGCTTGCCGCCGTACTCGCTGCTCCGCTCGCTGCCTCCGCCGATGGAGGCTGGGCCGGTTCCGGCGAACTCGGTTTCGCCGCCTCGCGCGGCAATTCGAAGTCCGAAAACCTCAACGCCAAGATCAATTTCAGCAAGGAAGACGATGTCTGGAAGGACAACTTCTACCTGACCGCCCTGCGCGCCAAGGGCAACAGCACCAGCATCCAGACCATCGACGGCGTACCCACCGCCGTGACGCGCTACGACTACACCGCGAACCGCTACGAAGCGGGTGCCTCGGCCGGCTACAAGTTCGACGAACGCAGCTATATCGTCGGCGCGCTGCGCTACGAGAACGACGACTTCTCGCCGTTCAACTACCAGGCAGTGCTGTCGCTGGGCTATGGCTATACCGCGATCAAGAACGAACGCACCGAGCTGTCGTTCGAAATCGGTCCGGGCTACAAGCGCTTCGAACCCATCCTGACTCGCGAAACCGAATCCGACATCGTCGGCCGCGGCCTGATCGGCTTCAAGCACCGCTTCAACGAGAACACCGGCTTCGAGAACACCTTGCTGGTCGAAGCAGGCGCCGACAACACGTTCTATCAGAACGACGCAGGCCTCGTCGTCAACATGAACAAGACGCTCGCGCTCAAGCTCGGCTACCAGGTGCGCCACAACTCCGAGGTCTCGCCGGGCACGAAGAAGACCGATCAGCTGATGACCACAAACCTGGTCTACAACTTCTGATCTGCCGTAAGGTATAGAAAGAAAACGGGCCTTCTGGCCCGTTTTTTTTGCGCTCGCGCGAACGCAGATCAATGCCCCAGCATTTCGCCCGCGCCCTGGTCGAATAGCAGTTGCGCGACGTGCTCGCCGAGCTGCTGTCCCTCATCGAGCGTTCCCGTCGCCGACGCGCGCAGCAGGCGGCCGCTGGCGGCGTCGCCGACGAGGCCGGTGAGTTCCAGTCCGAGTTCGATCTCGCGGCAGTAGCCGGCGATCGGCACGCTGCAGTTGCCGTGCAGGCGCCGGTTCATGGCGCGCTCCGCACCGGTGCAGCGCGCGCTGTCGATGTCGTCGAGCGGCAGCAGCCACTGCAACGTGGCGCGGTCGCCGCTGCGGTATTCGATCGCGATCGCGCCCTGTGCGACGGCCGGAATCCAGTGCGGCGGTTCCAGGCGGCAGGCGATGCGCGGGGCAAGTCCAAGGCGCTCGAGGCCGGCGCAGGCGAGGATGATCGCGTCGTAGTGCCCGGTATCGAGTTTGCCCAGGCGCGTGCCCACATTGCCGCGCAAATCGGCCAGTTGGATGTCGGGACGCAGCGCGCGCAGCTGCGACTGGCGACGCAGCGACGACGTGCCGACGCGCGCGCCGCGCGGCAGCTCGGCGATGGTGCGGTAGTGGTTGCTGACCAGCGCATCGGCCGCGTCCGCGCGCTCGAGCACCGCACCCAGCGCGAAGGCGCTTTCGACCTCCATCGGCACATCCTTGAGCGAATGCACGGCGATGTCGGCGCGACCTTCGAGCATGGCGACTTCCAGCTCCTTGAGGAACAGCCCCTTACCGCCGATGGCTGACAGGGGCTGGTCGAGGATCTCGTCGCCGCGCGTGGTCATCGGGACAAGCTCCACGTGCAAGTCCGCGTGCGCGGCGCGCAGGCGCGCGGCGACATGTTCAGCCTGCCAGAGAGCCAGGGCGCTCTGGCGCGTGGCGATACGCAAAGATTTCATGGATGACCGGCCATCGCTGACGACGCGGCATCCTAGGCCATTGGCCGGGAATCGGGAATGGGGAATGGTTGAAGGCCGGGAATGGGGAATGGGGAATCGTAGAAGCCAAGGAGTGCGGGCGGCCCGCCCCGCGCTTTTACCGATTCCCGATTCCCCATTCCCGGCCTCCTAAAGGCTGCGCACGAGCTTTCTGAGCCCCGGCAAGTTGCGCCGGCTGACTTCCAGCACGTCCGCGCTGCCGTCGATCCGGACGAACACGCGCCCGTCGTTGCCGCGGGTCAGCCCGGCCATGCGCTCGCGCGCGACGAGGCAGTTGCGGTGGATGCGCACGAACTGGTCGCCGAACTCATCCTCGAGTCCCTTGAGCGCATCCTCGACCAGCACCTGCCCCTTGGAATGATGCACGACGACGTACTTGTCCTCGGCCTGCAGGTAAAGGATGTCCTGCACCGGCACGAGCACGAGATTGCCGCGCACGCGCGCGCAAATGTGGCTGCGCTGGCGGTGCGGCCCGAGCGTACCGGCGACCTTGTCGAGCTTGTTCGCGCCAAGCCGACCGGCACGCGCCAGCGCCTGTTCCAGCCGTTCGCGGCGCACGGGCTTGAGCACGTAGTCGACCGCATGCGCGTCGAACGCCTTGAGCGCGTACTCGTCGTAGGCGGTGCAGAAGATCACCGCTGGCGGGTCGGACAGCGCGCCGATCAGGCGCGCCGCGTCCAGACCGTCCAGACCGGGCATACGGATATCGAGCAGGCACACGTCGGGCCGCAGGCGGTCGGCCTGCTGCACGGCCTGCTCGCCGTTCTCCACGCTCGCGACCACTTCGCCGCCCGCATCGGCGACCAGCGCAGCGAGCCGCTCGCGCGCCAGCGGTTCGTCGTCGGCAATCAGTACACGCATATGACTACTCCATGTTTACCTTTTGCAGAAAAAGGAACCCGCACCTCTTTCCCGGTCGAACCAACAGCCTGCCAAGACTCATTCATACGGTACGCGCGCTCAGCGCGCGAGCGGAATGCGCAGTCGACATTCGAACGCGCCAGTCTGGTCCTCGGCCAGCAGCGCCGCGCGCTCGCCGTAGTGCAGCGCCAGCCGGCTGCGGATATTGTTGAGCGCCACCCCGTTGCCGGTGCCGCGCCGCGCCGCCGGCGGCGGGCACGGATTGCGCACGCGGATCTCGATCGTCACGCCGTCGTTGCTGCCGTCGACTTCGACCACACCGCCTTCGGGCAGCGGCTGGATGCCGTGGTAGACCGCGTTCTCCACCAGCGGCTGCAGCAGCAGCGACGGCAGTTCGAGTTCGCGCGGCAGGTCGTCGACGCGCCAATCGACGCGCAGGCGCTCGCCCAGGCGCAGCTGTTCGATGCGCAGGTAGCCGCGCGCGAGATCCAGTTCCTCGCCGAGCGTGCCGCGCGCGTCCTCTCGCCCGAGCGCGGCACGGAACAGATCGGCCAGATCTTCGACCGCCGCCTCGGCCTGTGCTGGCCGCGCGCGGATCAGGCTCGCGATGACGTTCATGCTGTTGAACAGGAAATGCGGGCGTATGCGTGCCTGCAGCGCCTCGAAGCGCGCGCGCTCCTCGGCGTGGACGCGCTCGCGCCAGTGCTCCTGCACGTAGAAGTAGCACAGCACGGCGCCGCCGATGAGGCCGCAGATCACGCTGTTGCGCAGCACGAAGCGCCACTGGTCCGCGGCGGCGTCGATGAAACCGAGGTTGAGGTTGCGGTCGATCGCGAATACGACCCAGCTCGCCGCCGCAGTGGTGACCAGCATCAGGCTGTACGCGGCGAACTCGCCCATCCACGGCGCCAGGCGCAGCAGCAGCGGCCGCGCCTTGCACAGCGAGACAGTCCAGACCACCGCCAGCCATTGCACGAACAGGCTGGCCGTGCCGAATGTCTGCCAGGACGGGATGCTTGCATCGCTGGCGGCCAGCACGACCACCAGCGCGACCAGCTCGCCGATCACGACCAGCGCGAACAGCACCGGCCAGCTGCAGAAGTTCGGCAGCCAATGGTGAGCGGGATCGATGACGGCGCTACGGGCCGGGGCGCGTTCGGGTATGGCCAACCTGCGCCCTCCCCGGCGCTGGACACTGCGCCGGATTATGCGCCGAGACGCTGCCCCAGCCACTGCCGCAGGTCGGCGATTTCCTCCGCGCTGACGCTATGCGCCATCGGATAGCTGTGCCAGTCGATGGGGTAGCCGAGGCCGCGCAGCAGATCGCGCGATCGCGTGCCGAGCAACTGCGGCACGACCGCGTCGTGGCTGCCGTGGGCCATGAAGATGGGCAGTTCCGCATTCGCCACGCTGCGTTCGGCCGCGGTGGTCTCGTGGATCGGCAGGTAGGTCGACAGCGCGACCACGCCGCCGAGGCGCTTGGCATGGCGTACGCCGCCGGCAAGCACGATGGCGCCGCCCTGGGAGAAGCCGGCGAGGATCACCCGCTCGGCCGGCACACCGCGGTCGTGTTCGCGCGCGATCAGCGCGTCGAGCTGGGCGACGGATTCGCGCACCCCGGTCTCGTCCTGGCGCGAGGCGATGTCACTGCCCTTGATGTCGTACCAGGCCCGCATGGCCGCACCGCCGTTGATCGTCACCGGGCGCACCGGCGCATGCGGGAACACGAAGCGCAGCGCCGGCCATTCGCGCGACACGAGCTCCGGGATGATCGGCGCGAAATCGTGTCCGTCGGCGCCCAGGCCATGCAGCCAGATGATGCTGTGGCGCGGCTTGGGCTTGGTCTCCAGTTCGACGGCGGGCAGGATCATGGGCGGCTCCGGCAAAAAGGATCATGGTGCCTGAGGTGCCGGGAATGGGGAATGGGGAATGGGGAATGGGGAATAGGGAATCGTAGAAGCAAGAGCGGGCGATTCCGCCTCCGCTCTAAGGAAGCTCTGAAGTGCGCCGTGGTAGGCGCAGCCCTCCAGCTGGAGAGTAGTCCAGCCCGG
>NZ_JAVTWC010000117.1:0-4991 GCF_032229445.1 Tahibacter sp. | reverse complement strand
CTACGGCTTGCCTGATACCGGCTTCGGCGCGCCGGTCTATGGGGGAGACATTGGGGCAGACCTGCAGAGCTTCGCCGTTGGCACCGACTACGTGCCGCGCGACATGATCGCGCAGATTCACCAGGGCGAAAGAATCGTCCCTGCTGCGCAGAACCACGGCGGATCGCAGCCGATCCACATCACGGTCAACGTCAATGGCAACCAGAATGCGCCAGACGTTCGCCGGTCGGCCGGCCAGGGCGCCCGCGAGGCGATGGCCGCGATGATGGGGGCGCGCCGCTATGCCTAATCCGTTTCTGGAGGAACGCCTGCCGGTCAATGTGCGGCTTGGCACGTCCTACGCCGATGACTATCCAGTACTGATCACTACCGCGTCAGGTGGGGTCGAGTACCGAAAGCTCATAAACCCTTTCCCGGTACGGTCGTTTCACGTCAACTTCACCGCAGACCAGGCGTCGCTATGGGCCAGCGTGCTGGCGCTCTATCATCGGGCTTACGGAAAATTCGCTGGTTTCAGGGTCAAGTGCCGGGACGACTTCAGCACCAACGGAATGACCGGATCGCCGACTCCGCTTGACCAGGCGCTAGCCAACACTGCCAGCGGAATCTACCAGTTGCGTAAATTCTACGGCACCAACGGCGCGGCCCTGTCTGGAGTTGGCTACCCTTCTCGGATTATCTACAAGCCGGTCGCCGGTACCGTCGTCGCCGCGAAGAACGGCGTGACGATCAGCTCTGGTCTGAGCGTCGACACCACCACCGGCCTGATTACCATCACTCCGGCGCCGCTGATCGGCGACAACATCACCGCGGGCTGTCAGTTCGACATCCCCTGCCGGTTCAACTCTCAGATCGAAGTCACGTCTGTCGACGTGGCGATGCGGGACTGCGGGTCGATCGACATCATCGAGCTGCTGCAGCCATGATCGGCGACGTTTGTCAAGTTCCCGAAGAATTCCCGCATTTGCGGGATCTTCGGAAGTTCTTCGCGCAAATGCGGAGAGTCCATTGAAATCCGTCGTTGCCGATTACCGATACCGCGTTCTGTGTCTGCGCATCGTGCCCGTCACCGGATCGCCGATCTACTTGACCGACTACCCGAGCGACCTCGTGATGAGCGGGCATACCTACCTGTCGACGTCCGGCTACCAGTTCACCGGCTACGCCGGCACCGCGGGATTCTCGCCGGCATCGATCGACATCGAAGGCATCGCCGGGGCGTCTGGCCTGTCGCGATCGACGGTGGGTAGCGGGCTGTTCGACGGCGCGCGCTGCTACGTATTCGCCACCTCCTGGGCTGCGCCGGTCGAGGACCAAGAGCCGGTCGTCGCCGGCATCTTCGGCAAGGCCACCCTGCTCGATGACCGCTTCCAGATCGGCGGCGTGTCGCTGATCGACGCGCTGAACCAGAGCGTTGGCCAGACCTACGGCGCGCAGTGCCCCAAGCTGTTCTGCGGCACCGAGTACGCCGGCTGCGGCGTGTCGCTGGCGGCCAACACCGTCACCGGCACGCTGACCAGCGTCAGCAGTGCGTCGGTCTTTACCGACAGCGCTCGCGGCGAGGCGTCCGACACCTTCGGCGCCGGCACCATCCAGTTCACCAGCGGCCCGAATGCCGGCCTCAAGGCGCTGGAGATCAAGAGTTTTGCGTCTGGCGTGATCACCACCTTCGAGCCGTTCTACTACCTGCCGGCAGCCGGCAACTCTTACAGCATGGTGCGCGGCTGCCGCAAGCGGCTGACCGACTGCCAGGCGCGCTGGAACGGCTCCGGCACCTTCTCGAACGTCGCCAACTTCGGCGGCTTCCCGTGGATCCCCACCGGCAGCACCTACGCGCAAGTCGGACAGGGCGGCTGATGACGGCCGACGACATTCTTACTGCCGCGCGGCAGTGTCTCGGCACGCCGTTTCGCCACCAGGGGCGGCTGCTCGGTTTTGGCCTGGACTGCGCCGGGGTGGCGATCCACGTCGCGCGGCAGATCGGCGTCGGGCATCTCGATGTGTCGGGCTATGGGCGCACGCCGGCCAACGGCCAGCTTGAACAGTCGCTCGATGCGCAGCCGTGCCTGGAGCGTGTCTCAAGGGTCGACGACCGTGCGGCCGGCGATCTGCTGCTGATGCGTTTTGCGGGCGACCCGCAGCACCTCGCGATCACTGCCGGCGACACGATCATCCACGCCTATGAATCGGTGGGCAGGTGCTGCGAGCACCGGCTGTCGAGTGTCTGGGCGGCGCGTATCGTGCGCGTCTATCGCTTCCGGGGGGTCGAATGAGCAGCGGCGGGCAGGTGTTCGGTGGCATCGTCGGTGCCGTCGCCGGGTTGTTCCTGGGCGCCGGCACTCCGGCTGCTGCGCTCTACGGCGCACAGATCGGCATGACGCTCGGTGGGCTGATCGATCCGCCCAAAGGGCCGGTCGTCAATGGCCCGCGCCTCGATGACCTGTCCGTGCAAACCAGCACCTACGGGGCCGTCATTCCGCGTGTCTACGGCACGGTGACGGTCAATGGCAACGTCTTCTGGCTGGAAAACAACCGGCTCAAGGAAACCGTCACCAAGAAGAAGTCGGGCGGCAAGGGTGGCGGCAGCAAGACGACGACGCGCAGCTACACCTACTCGGCCACTTTCGCTGTCGGGCTGTGCAAAGGCCCGATCGTGGGCGTGCGGCGCATCTGGATCGGGCCGGACCTGATCTACGATGCGGGGTCGTCGGATCCCAACACCATCGCCGCGAGCAATGCGGCGGCCAGCGGCTTTCGCCTCTACACCGGCACCGACACGCAGGCGGCGGACGCGCGCATGCAGGCAACCTTGGGCGTCGCCAATACGCCGGCTTGGCGTGGGCTGGCCTACCTGGTGTTCTACGATCTGGCGCTGGCCCGCTACGCCAACAGCCTGGCCGGGGCGCAAGTGCGGGTCGAAATAATGACGTTGGCGGCGGTCTATAACTACCAGGTCACGGCCAGGACGATGGCGAGCACCAGGGCGTGGCGCGCAACGTCATGGAACGGATCCACGTTCTGCAGCGTCGCCTTCAACACCAACATCTGCGCCACGTCGCCTGATGGCATCACATGGACAGACCGCACGCTGCCCATCACTGACTACTGGCAGGACATCGCCAGTAATGGCAGCATTTTTGTCTTGGTCGGCAGTACGGCAAACTGCTACACGTCGCCTGACGGAATCACGTGGACCGCACGTGCGATGCCGTCTGCCGGATATACCACGCAGGTGGAGTGGGGCGGCGGCCAGTTTCTGGCGATCCGTGATAGCCAGCCGTTCGCCACGTCGCCTGACGGAATCACGTGGACTGCACAGTCCGCGCCGGCATCCGGCAACTACGGTAAGGCTCTGGCGTGGAATGGGTCCGTGTGGGTCACGGTAAAGCACTTTTCGACTGGCGACATCATGTCGTCGCCGACTGGCGTCGCTGGCAGCTGGACATCGAGGCAGGTTCCGACCGGAAGCAACTGGGATGCCATCGCCGTTAAAGGATCTCGGTTCTGTCTTACGTCGTCTGGCACTGCTGGGAGCTACATATCAGACGACGGCATTACCTGGACCTACTACACCGGCGGATTGCCTTCCGGGGTCAATTCAATCGCTTCCGATGGTTCGGTATTCATCGCCACCACGCAGGGCACTTCGTGGCTGTCGTATGACGGAATCACGTGGTCAGCGTTGTCAATGCCGACGACAGGAGAGACGTGGACAGGTATCACGTGGAGCGGGGGTGTGTTTTCCGTAGTCAGCGACGTATCGGCGCACGCCGTTACCATCCAGCCATACATGGTGTCGCCATCACAACCGGTGCTTAGCGCGATCGTCTCTGCCGAATGCCTTCAATCTGGACTGCTGAGCGGTGGCGATGTCGATGTCAGCGCGCTGACCAGTTTGGTGCGGGGCTACCGCATCGGCAGCGTCGGGGCGATCCGGGCGGCGCTGGAACCGTTGCAGGCAGCCTGGCCGTTCGATGTGGTGCAGCACGGGTATGTAATCCGGTTCGTGGCGCGCGGCGGGACGTCGGTCGTCACGATTTCGGTCGCAGACCTCGACGCGCGTGGCGCTGGTCAGGAGCCCGGCGTGCAGATCACGACCAGCCGGGAGATGGACTCGCAGCTGCCGCGTCGCGTCACGGTGCAGCATCTCGATTACGACCGCGAGTACAACACCGGCACGCAGTACGCCGAGCGACTGAACACCGCGGCGATCAACGCCAGGGTGCTCGATCTGCCGATCGCGCTGACGGCGACCGAGGCGGCCGGGAAAGCGGAGGTGCTGCTCTATTTGTACTGGCTGGAGCGCTACGACGTGGCGGTCACCCTGCCGCCGACGTATGGCCAGTTGGAACCGGGCGATGTGGTGACGCTGGTCACGCCCGATGGCAACGTCTCGCTGCGCCTGACGGCCATCCATTACACCAGCGACGGGCGGCTGGAGTGCCAGGCGAAATACGCCAGTGCCGCGATCTACACGCCGACAGCGGTCGGGTCGGTGCCGGCCGTCACCGGGCCGACGACGATCACGCCGGTAGGTGCCTCGGTCTACGTCCTGCTCGACGTGCCGATGGTCAGTAGCGCGCAGTCCGGGCCGTCGTTCCTGGTGGCGATGACCGGCGCCCTGGCGGGCTGGCGAGGCGGCGTGCTGATGCAGTCGACCGATGCCGGCAGCACCTGGGCGAGTCTGCAGGATTTCGGGCCGCCGGGGTCGTCGATGGGCACCTGTACCAACAGCATCGGCGTCGTCGAGCACCGCATGGTCGACAGCGCCAGTCTGCTGAACGTCACCCTGACGCAGGGCGCGCTGTACAGCGTGACGCAACTCGCAATGCTCGGCGGGGCGAACCATTTTGCGTACGGGGCGGACGGGCGCTGGGAGATCATCGCGGCGCAAGATTGCACACTGGTGAGCGGGACGAGCTACGTGCTGCAGAACCTGCTGCGCGGGCGCTTCGGGAGCGAGTGGGCGATGGGGCTGCACACCGTCGGCG
>NZ_JAVTWC010000116.1:0-32249 GCF_032229445.1 Tahibacter sp. | reverse complement strand
AGAGTGATCGCCCAGAACCGCAGGTTCTGATCACTCTGAACGCCCAACGGGCCGGACCGGCCAATGCGTAGCGTTGGCCAGGGTTGTGGAGATCTGGTGCATGGCCCAAAGGCGACACGGTTTTCGGCTGCTGCGGTGCGCGGCGAAGATCTGGTGCACGTCCCAAGGGCGACAGTCCCAACGACCTCAGTACAGATCAACAGGATCGACATCCAGCGACCAGCGCACGCGCCGCGCCGAGGGCAGCTGGCGCCACCGTTCCATCCAGCCGGGCAGGGCCGACTGCAGGCGCGCGCGGTCCAGGGAGGACAGCAGCAACTGGCTGCGCGCGAGACCTGCGCGCAAGGGCATCGGCGCCGGCATGGGGCCGAGCAGCGCGACATCTTCGGCCTCGCCCGCCGCGGTGACACAGGCGGCGAGGAACTCCAGCGTCGCATCCGCCTCCTTGGCTTCCGCGCGCAGCAATGCCAGGTGCGCGAACGGCGGCAGCTCCGCGGCGCGGCGTTCTTCGAGCAGGCTCTGGGCGAGTGCGCGATAGCCGCCGCGCAGCAGGACCGCGAGCAAGGCGTGATCCGGATGATGTGTCTGCAGCAGCACCGTGCCCGGCTTGCTCGCGCGACCGGCGCGGCCGGCGACCTGCACGATGAGCTGGCCCAGGCGTTCGCTCGCGCGAAAATCGATGCTGTGCAGTCCTTCGTCGACGCCAAGTATCGCGACCAGGGTCAGGTTGGGCAGATCGTGTCCCTTGGCCAGCATCTGCGTGCCGACGTAGATGCCGGGCTGGTGCGGCCCCAGGCTGTCGAGCAATGCCTCGAGCGCGCCGCGCCGTCGCGTGGTCTCGCGGTCGATGCGCACGACCGGCATTTGTGGAAACAGCTCGCTCAGCGCTTCTTCGAGACGTTCCGTGCCCTGGCCCTGCGGCATCAGTTGGGTGCCGTTGCACTCGGGACACTGCACCGGCACGCGCCGCTGCGCTTCACAGTGATGGCAGGCGAGGCGGCCGCGCTGGCGGTGCAGCGTCATGGGCTTGGCGCAGCGCTCGCATTCGGCGTGCCAGCCACAGTCGTGGCAGAACAGCACCGGCGCATAGCCGCGCCGGTTGCGGAAGATCAGCGCCTGTTCGCCGCGTGCCAGCGTCTCGCGCAGCGCGAGCAGCAGCTCCGGTCCCAGACCGTGAGCCAGGCGCGAGCGCCGCGCATCGACGACGCGCAAGTGCGGAGGCTGTGCGTTGCCGGCGCGCAGCGGCAGTTCGAGCTTTTCGTAGCGGCCGGCGGCGACGTTGGCGAGGCTTTCCAGCGATGGCGTGGCCGAACCCAGTACGACCGGAATGCCCAACGCGCGCGCGCGCACCACGGCGAGATCGCGCGCGCAATAGCGGAAGCCATCCTGCTGCTTGTATGAGGTGTCGTGTTCCTCGTCGACCGCGATCAGGCCCAGCCGCGGCAGCGGCGCGAAGATGGCCGAGCGCGTGCCCAGGATCACGGCCACGTCGCCGCGCGCGGCAGCAAGCCAGGTGCGCGAGCGTTCGCCTTCGGCGAGGCCCGAATGCAAGGCATGCACGCGATGGCCGAAGCGGTCACGGAAGCGGCGCAGCGTCTGTGGCGTCAGGCCGATTTCGGGCACGAGCACCAGCGCCTGATCGCCGCGCGCGAGCACCTGGTCGATGAGGCCCAGGTACACCTCCGTCTTGCCGCTGCCGGTCACGCCGTCGAGCAGCCAGGCCTGGAATTGGCCGAGCGACGCGGCGACGCGATTCACGGCCTCGTCCTGTGCCGGATTCAGCGGCGGCGCATCGATGCGTGCACTAAGGCCGGCGCTCGCGGCGATCGCGACCGTCTCGACCAGGCCGCGCTGGCGCAGCGCCGACGCGCTGTCGCGCCAGCGAGGGATGGCGAGATCCAGCGCCGCATAGGTCAGCGGGCCATCGGCGAGGCGTTCGAACAGTTCGCGTATGCGCGTGCCGCGGCGCAGCGTGTCGGCGCTGGTCTCGCGCCCCTCTGCGCTGAGCGCCAGCGCGCGATAGCCTTCGAGGGGCAGCGGCTTGGCCTGGCGCAGCCCAACTGGCAAGGCCGTTTCCAACACGGCGCCCAGGGGATACTGGTAGTAGCGTGCCGCCCATTGCAAGGTAGCCAGCAGTTCGCCGCCCAGCAGCGGCTGCTTGTCGAGCACCGCGCTGATCGGCTTGAGCTTGTTGCGCGGCACGTCGCTGGTCTGCGCGCTGCCGACGACGATGCCGACCTGCTTGCCCGGACCAAATGGCACCAGCACACGGCAGCCCGGCGCCGGCAATGCGCCTCGCGGCGCAAGGTAGTCGAACAACTGCGGGAGCGGCACCGGTACGGCGACGCGCAGGATGTCAGGCATGGACGCTGATTCGGGTAGTGCAGCACGGAGCCGGTACGGCAACGCCGTGCAGAGTAGCTGGGGCTGGTCGCACTAGAAACCAATCACCGTGCCGAAGCCGCGCTCGCGTGCGCGCCGCACGAGAAACTGCGCCGCAGCGAGGTCCTGCACGATGCTGCCGAGCGATTTGTACGCGGTGATGTCCGTGGAGTGGAGCCGTCCTGCCAGGCGGCCTGCGAGCAGCTCGCCGATTTCGCCCAGCACATGCGCGTCGTCGACGAGGCCGGCCTGCTTCGCCCGCAGGAATTCGGCGCCCTGGCGCAGCACGGACTCGCGGTGATCGGCGAAGAGGCGCACGCGCTGCACGACCGTGTCGTCGACTTCGACCGGCCCGGCGCGTCCTGAACCGACCAGATTCAGATGCATGCCGGCTTCAAGCTGATGGCCAAACAGGATGGGTTCGCTCGCGGCCGTCAGGCAGCAGACGATGTCGGCACCGGCGACGGCGGATCCGACATCGTCGCAGGCGAGGAGTGTCGCGCCGTGGGTCTGTGTATCCGGGCGCTCGCGCGCGACGAACCCATCGGCGCGCGCGCGCGAACGGCCCCAGACGCGCACCTCGACAATATTCCGCACCGCCGAAATCGCCTGCAGATGCGTCGCCGCCTGTTCGCCATAACCGAGCAGCGCGAGCACGCGTGCATCGCTGCGCGCGAGTGCGTCCGTCGCCAGTGCCGACGCTGCGGCCGTGCGCAGCGCAGTGACCGCGCTCGCATCGACGATCGCGATCGGCGCGCCGCTGTCCGGATCGAACAGCGTGATCAGTCCCTGATGCGAGGAAAGGCCGCGCTCGAAATTGCGCGGGAATACGCTGATGAGTTTCGCGCCGAAGCTGCCGTCGCCGAGCGTCCCGGGCATCACGCCGAACGCATCGCCGTCGGCGAGATCGAGCACGCTGCGCAAAGGCTGGCGCGCGCGGCCGTCGGACAGGGCGATCATGGCGCCGCGCAGTTCGGCGATGCAGTCAGCCGCATCGAGCTGTGCGCGCACCGTCGCGCCGTCGATGACGAGCAGGCTCATGCGGTCGCGGGCACCGCGGCCGGGCGGCGGCGCAGCCAGCGTACGAGCAGACCTGCGTTGAGCACCATGATGATGCCGTAGATCGTCGGCGTGATCGCGAGCGACATTTCCTTGAGCACCGACAAGGAGAGAAAGGTCGCCATGGTCGCGTTGTGGATGCCGACCTCGATCGCGACGGTCAGACTGTCGTTGCGGTCGAGCCGCAGCAGCCAGGCGATGCCGAGGCCCAGCGCCATGCTCGCGGCGTTGAGCACATAGGCGGCCGGTCCGGCGTAGAGCAGATTCTTGAGCACCAGATCCAGGCTTACGAGCACCGCGAACGCGATCACGGCGATCAGCACGATCAGCGATGCGGGCCGCAGCCATACCGACAGGCGCGCCGCGGCAACGGGCCAGAGATGGCGCAGCAGCATGCCGGCCAGGATCGGCGCGAGCGTCATCTGTGCGAGCTGCAGCATGGTCCGGGGTACCGACAGCGGCGGCACCTCGCCGGCGACGAAGTAGTGCGCCAGCGCCCAGTTCATCAGCGGCGGGATCGTGAACACCGTGATCAGGCTGGAAACGGTCGTCAGCACCACGGCCAGCGCGACGTTCGCCTTCGCTGCATAGGTGATGGCGTTCGAGGTGATGCCGCCGGGGCAGATCGCGAGGA
Organism: Tahibacter sp.; assembly: GCF_032229445.1. Classification (NCBI taxonomy): domain Bacteria; kingdom Pseudomonadati; phylum Pseudomonadota; class Gammaproteobacteria; order Lysobacterales; family Rhodanobacteraceae; genus Tahibacter; species Tahibacter sp. The sequence goes on along the minus strand of NZ_JAVTWC010000116.1, from coordinate 28,174 downwards.
TGAAAAGTCCGGTCGCCATCGCGGGCGGCAGGCGGAACAGCCAGATGATCAATACCGCCAGCGGCGGCAGCAGCACGAGCTGGCCGAAAAGTCCGCCGAAAACGGCGCGCGGGTTGCGCGCGACTTCGGCGAAATCGCGCGGCAGCAGCGAAAGCCCCATGCTGAACATGATCGCGATCAGCCCCGCCGGCACGACGATACGGTTGACCAGGGCGATGAAGTCGTCGGACATGGGCAGATTCCGGTTTGTTGTATCGCGCTATTGCCAGATCGCCTTGGCGTAGCGCAGGAAATTGCCGCCGAGGATCTTCTCGACGCGCGTCGGGCTGTGGCCGCGCTTGTCCAGCCGCGCAGCGAGTTCGAAGAATTGGCTGGCCCCGCGCAGGTCGACCGCGAACGGCAGCGTATGCGGACCTTCGCCGGCCGCCGCGATGCCGGCCTTGCGCCGTTCTTCGATTTCGCGCGCGAGCACCGCGCGATAGGCATCGAGATCGTCGATCTGGGTCACGCTGCCATCGGTGCCGATGCCGACCGCATCCTCGCCACAGACCTTCACCGCGTGCTCGATATGCGCGACCACGTCGTCGGCCGTCACGATGCCCCTGGGATTCAGGAACGGCATGAAGTAAATGCCGACGAAGCCGCCCTTGTCGGCGACGAGCTTCAGTTCCGCGTCGGTCTTGTTGCGCGGCAGGTCGACCAGGGCGCGGCAGCCGGTGTGGTTGATCGAGATCGGCTGCCGGGACAGGCCGGCCGCTTCGAGGCAGGTCTTCTCGCCGCTGTGGGACAGGTCGACCATGATGCGGTTGTCGTTGAGGCGTGCGACGACCTCGCGCCCGAACGGGGTCAGGCCGCGGTTGTCCTTCGCCATCGCGCCGTCGCCGACGGCGTTGGCAGGGTTATAGGTCAGCTGGATCACGCGCACGCCGAGATCGGCGAACACGTCGACGCGTTCCAGCTTGTCGCCGAGCATGGTCGTGTTCTGGAAGCCGTAGATCAGCCCGACCTTGCGCCCGGCCTGCGCCTTGCCGATGTCGGCGGCGCGCAGCACCTTGCAGACGACGTCCGGACGGTCCTGTATCAACCGGTCGTACAGCGCGATCTCCGAGACCGTGCGTTCGAACGGATCGCCGGGGCCGGCGACGTGGCCGAGCGTGCAGTTGACCGCGGTCAGGCCCGAAGCACGCAGATCGTCGAGCTCGCGCGCGTCGATGCTCAAGCGCTCGCGCTTGCTCTCGGCGATGCCCGAGGTGTCTGCATCCGGATCCCGCACGTTCGGGTTGCCCAGCGAGCCCAGCGCATTGATGACAGTCCGGCCGCGCCAGCGTGCATAGGGATCCGCCGCGGCCGGCAGTGGTGGCGCCAGCGCGCCGACGAGCGCGACGGCGCCCAGTCCCAGGAAGCTGCGGCGATCCAGCGTCATGACGAGGCTCCGGCGGGACGAAACGCCGATCATCTCCGAGTGTCACGGGCTGCGCCAGGGTCCGCCTTACGTCCCGCAGCCGTGCTCGACTATTCCGTCACAATCCGGCCGGCATTTCTGGTCATTCTCTTAGCAATGATCTGCAGGGATCTGTTTTGAAAAGGATTTGGCGCTTATCCACAAGGCCTGTGGATAAGCTTGTGGATGAACGCCGGACAGGCGCGCGCAAAGGCCGTAGATACGCCCTTCGTCCGATGTTGGCGAATCTTTAATCAATTCGCCATATACCAGTTAAATCAATGACTTGAATTGTATTAAAAAGTTCATATGCTGCATTTTCGCGATTTGCGGCGGCGGCCGGCGGCAGCGCCGCCCGGCTGTGCACAACCCTTGACATGGCCGTCGTATTCGCTCCACCGCGCCGATGCTGGGTTTGCTGCGTGTCAACCGTCGGCGAGGTGGTGCGTTGAGGCGTCCAGTACACGGCGGGAACCGCGGCCGGCCGGCCGTCGGCTCGCCCGATAGCCGTTCAACGAGCCAGACCTAGAATGAATGCTTCTTCGGCGAGGGACCTGGACGGGATGCCATTGGACGAGGCGCACCACGACACCGGCAAGGCCCGTCTCGACGGCTTCCTGCGCAGCGTCGAGCGGCGCGCGCTGCGCATCGCCGAACTCTCCACCGGCAACCGCGACGAGGCGCTGGATCTGGTCCAGGACGCCATGTTCGCGTTCGTGCGCCACTACACCGCCAAGCCCGAGGCCGACTGGCCGCCGCTGTTCTACCGCGTGCTGGACAGCCGCGTGACCGACTGGCACCGGCGCAGCCAGGTACGCGGGCGCTGGCTGGGATCCTGGTGGCCGGCGCGCAATGTCGACAGCGAGGAAGATCCGCTTGCGACGGCGCCCGATACCCAGGAAGCCGGCCCGCTGCTGCGGCTTATGGGCGAGGATGCCGGACAGGCACTGGAAGGCGCGCTGCGCGGGCTCCCGTTGCGCCAGCGCCAGGCCTTTCTGCTGCGCATCTGGGAAGGACTCGACGTGGCCGACACGGCCACCGCCATGCGTTGCGGCGAAGGCAGCGTAAAGACCCATCTCTGGCGTGCGCTCAATGCGCTGCGCCTTGCTCTGGAGCCGCACCGATGAAACCTGGGCCTGACTGGACCGAACAGGCGCGCGCGCTGCTCGACGCGTCCACCCGGCGGCTGGATGCGTCCACGCTGTCGCGTCTGAATCGCGCACGCCAGCGCGCGCTGGACGCGGCGGCCGCGCCGCGCACCGCGCTGCACTGGCCACGACGCCTCGCCATCGCCGCGTCGCTGCTGCTCGCGGTCGCGATCTGGTGGCCGGGTTCGACGCCGCCGGCGGTCGCGACGCTGTCGCCGGAAGATGCCGAGTTGCTCGCCGAGGGCGAGCTCGAAATGACTGACGAACTGGAGTTCTACGCATGGCTCGACGCGGACGGCGAACACAATGGCTGAGCGCGGCACTGCTCGCCGCGGGCGGCACGGCCATCGCCGCGACACCGTCGCCGACACCGGCGACGACGGTCGCGGCCATGCCGTCCCCGATCACCGACGTGGCCGCCGAGCCGGACCTGCTGCTCTACCTCAGCGAGTTCGAGGATGCCCAGGGGGAATGGGTCGATCCGGCAGAGCTGCCACCCTCGCCGCCCGGGGAGGATGACGATGCGCAGTGATGCCATGACCTTGCGGGTGTTGTTCTGCGTCGTGCTCGCGTTGGCGACGTTGCCGCTGGCCGCGCAACCGGGCGACGCGCCTGTCGTCGCGATTCCGTACGCGAGCCTGAGCGCAAGCGAGCGCGAGCAGTTGCAGCCGTTCGCCAGGACCTGGGACACGCTGCCGCCCGAGCGTCAGGCGCGCCTGCGTCGCGCCGCCGCGCGCTGGGCGCAGATGCCGCCGGAACAGCGCGCCCAGATGCAGGAGCGTTTCCGCCGCTGGCAGGCGTTGAAACCTGAGGAACGCGCGGCGCTGCGCGAACGCTTCCGCACCTTCCGCTCGATGCCGCCCGAGCAGCAGGAACGCGTGCGCCGCGGCGTGGAGCGCTTCCGTCACCTGCCGCCGGAGGAGCGGGCACGCTTGCGCAAGGAATTCGCGCGCATGAATCCGGAGGAGCGCCGCGCATTCCTGCAGGGGGCCGGCGACGAACGTCGTGCGCTGGCGCGCCAGCGCTGGCTCAGTTCCTTGCCCGAAGCCGAGCGCGAGTCCATGCGCGCGATGTTCGACGGCTTCACGGGGCCGCAGCGCCGGGCCTTCCGGCGCCTGCTGCAGGCGACGCCGGAAGCGCAGCGCGAAACAGTGCGCCGGGAATTCCTGCGCATGACGCCCGAGGCGCGGGCTGCGCGCCTGGAAGCGGCGGCGCCGGGCTAGCACAGATGCATCACGGGATGGGTAGAAACGTCCACGTCAGGCCGTTGCAGGACTGCCTGCCGCGCGATTCAGGCGCATCGCGCAAGCCGGTAGTGAAACGGGCTGTCCGGTGCGCTCTCCGGCTGGTTTCGCCCGGTCCGGGCGGAACGGGGCCGGCCGTCGGCTAAAGCTCGCGCAACACGCGGCGTGTCGCACTGAAGTGGCCACCGAAGCGGCGTTCGCCGTCGGCGCGCATCGCGGTGGCGTGGTCGGCGAAATACGCATCCAGCGCTGCCTGATCGCGCAGGCGGTAGGCGATCACGAAGCCGCGTCGCGGTGCATCGTCCGGCAGATCGCTGCGCTCATAGCGCTGCGCGGCAACGAAGCCGTCGAAGGTCAGCATCTGCGCGACGTGGTCGCGCAGCCAGTCGGCATAGGCATCGCCGAGCGCGCGGTCGATCTCGATGCTGACCTCGTAGACGATCACTGCAGCATGAGTCCCACGACGGCTGCGATGGCGACCGCGGTGCTGATCAGCGAGATGTAGCAGAAACCGATGAGTCCCCACTTCAGCACCGTCATGAACCAGTTCTGCCGGTACACGCGCTTCTGCATGATGAGCAGATACAGCGGGATCCACGCGCCGATGGCAACGTTGACCCAGAACAGTACCGGTGTGGTCGCGGGCCACGCCAGTTCGGCCAGGCTCACGAGACAGAACAGCAGGATGCTCAGCGAGATGAAGGCATGGCTGTGCAGCGCCACCATCAGGTGTTCCATGTAGTAGCGCCGCTTGAAGATGTAGAAGATCTTCAGCAGCACCGCGAACAGCGGCATGATCAGGAACAGCGACTGCGGCAGTACGCCGATCAGCGCGACGAAGCGCTTGGGTTCTTTCAGCGCGCGTTTGAAGTTGACCTCGCCGTTGCCGATCATCTCGTTGATCTTGGCGTTGGCGATGTCGGGTAGCCATTCGATGCGCAGCGGATTGGTCTTGGCGTTCCAGGCCTTGTCGTTGAACTGCATGAAGTTGATTTCGGGCTCGGTCACCAGCGGTGCGCCGGGCAGGCGCGGCACGGCGGGTGCATCGGGTGCGGGAGGCACTGCAATCGCGGCCGGTCCCGGCGGGTTTGCGCCGGGCGATGCGGGCACGGCGGCGATCACCGACGGCGCGCCCTCGCTGGGCTTTTCGACGACGTCCGGCGTGGCCGGTGTGTCCTTGAGTTGCCCCAGCCGCCTTTCCGCCGCGCGGTTCACGCGCTTGATCTGGGCTTCGAGGTTGTTGCGGACGAAGACCGGCAGGTCCGGGTCGGTCAGCGCCTCGTTGAATCCCTTGATCAGTTCGTCGCGCTGGCGCACGACGTCCTCGGCGGTCTTCGCTTTTTCGATGCCCAGGCCTTCCAACTGGACGAGGGGCTTGTCCACGTCGACCAGTGGACTGGTGCCGAAATCGAGCTGGCCGAGGTAGATCTGGGCGAGGAAGAAACCCACGATCGTCAGGAAGAAGAACAGCCGGAACGGCGTGACGTAGCGCTGGCGCCGGCCGATGAAATATTCCGTGGTAAGGAAGCCGGGTTTGAAATACAGCGGGCCGAGCGTACGCAGGATGCGCGAGTCGAGGTTGAAGACGCTGTCGACGACGTCGGCGGTCAGGCCTGACAAAGGCCGGATCATGCCTTTGATCGGCTGGCCGCAGGCGTGGCAATACTTGCCTTCGAGCGCGGCCCCGCAATTGGCGCAGTGCGTCGCGGCGGACGGCTGCAGCGTTGCCGGTGGCGGCACGGGCGTGTCATAGGGCGCGGGATCGGTCATCGGGCGCGGCATCGGCAGGGGTTCGACGGCAGAGTATGGACGATGACGGTTGCGTCTGCCTCGCCCTTGCGCCTTGCCATCGACCGTTCGTTTGCAGCCACCTGCTAGACTGTTCGGTCGCCCGCCTGCGTCAGCCCCTCCCATGCCCAGCTTTGATCGTCAGCGTCTGTGGCGCGACTGTGCCGACACCGTGAGCCTGGCCCTGCCGCTCGTCGCGGGTCAGCTCAGCGGCGTGGGCATGACGGTCGTCGACACGGTGCTGGCCGGGCATCTCGATGCGCATACGCTAGGCGCGGTATCGGTCGGCGCGAATTTCTGGGTACTGGCCTATGTCGCCGCGCTCGGCGTCATGCTCGCGCTGTCGCCGTCGGTTGCGCAGCTGGCTGGAGCGCAGCGCCACGGCGAGATCGGTGCGCTGTTCCGCCAGGCGCTGTGGCTTGCCGCCGGCATGGGCGTGATCCTGTTCTTTCTGGTGCGCGTCTGCGTACCGTATTTCCTCGAGTGGATCGGTGTGGATCCGTCGCTGCGCGCCGATGCGCAGGGTTTCGTGCGAGCGATCTCCTGGGGCGCGCCGGCCCTGTGCGGCTATCTGGCGCTGCGCGGCGCCAGCGAAGGCGTCGGTCTGACGCGGCCGACCATGTACTTCGGTCTGCTCGGCCTCGTATTGCTCGCTCCGATCGGCTGGGCGCTGATGTACGGCCGGCTCGGTTTCGCGCCACATGGCGCGGCCGGTTGCGGCGCGGCGACCGCGCTCGTGCTCTGGCTGCAGTTCTTCGCGCTGCTGGCCTGGCTGTACTGGCGCCCGGTCTACCGTCGCCAGCAGCTGTTCGCACGCTGGGACAAGCCTGACCCGAAGACGATTCTCCAACTGCTGCGCATCGGCGTGCCGATGGGGGTCAGCGTGTTCATGGAGGCGAGTCTGTTCGCGGTCGTCGCGCTGATCCTCGCGGGATTCGGCGAAACCACGGCGTCGAGTCATCAGATCGCGCTCAATGTCTCGGCGGTCTGTTTCATGGTGCCGCTGGGCCTGGCCCTGGCCATCACCGTGCGCGTCGGCAACGCGGTCGGACGCGGCGACGAGCGTGGCGTCCGCTACGCGGGCTACGCCGGCATCGCATTGTGCATCGCGACCCAGTTCGCCTCCGCTGGCGCCATGCTGCTGGTGCCCGAGCGTATCGCGGCGCTGTATACCAGCGACGCGGCGGTGATTTCGCTCGCGGCGCAGCTGCTGATCCTGGCTGGCCTGTTCCAGTTTTCCGATGGCATCCAGGTCGCGTCGAACGGCGCCCTGCGCGGTCTCAAGGACACGCGCGTGCCGATGCTGATCACGGTGCTGGCCTACTGGGGCATCGGCATGCCGGTCGGCTGGTGTCTCGCGTTTCCGCTGGGCATGGGCGCGCGCGGCATGTGGATCGGCCTGATCGCAGGCCTGTCGGCCGCGGCCGTGCTGCTGTTCCTGCGCTTCTACCGCCAGGCCGCGCGCGGTCGCTGGCAGCAGGCGGCACGTCCGGCAGGGGTTTCACTGGCCGATACAGGCCACAATATGCCTCACTGAAGCGGTGCCATCCGGCGTCGCAGCCACCACTGAGCGGTGCCGTCTGGCGCCGTCTAGCCCTTCAGCAAGCGGAGAGAGCAATGACGGAGCGTAAGCCCGGTCCGGTGCGCCGGTTCTTCGGCGCGATCTGGGACGCGATCAATTTCACCCGGCGCCTGGTGTTCAACCTCATCTTCCTGTTCGTGCTGGTGGTCTTCCTGATCGCGCTCTCGGCCAAGGCACCGGTGATCGAGCCGCGTACGGCGCTGGTGCTCGAACTCAACGGCGAACTCGTCGAGCAATACCGCACGGACGCCGGTTCGCGCGCGCTCGAGCGCATGCTCGGCAGCACGTCGAGCGAAATCCAGCTGCGCGATGTGCTTGAGGTGATCCGGCGTGCCGGGAACGATGCGAACATCGAGCGCATCGTGCTGCAGTCCGATGGACTGCGCGGTGCCGGACTCGCATCGCTGGCCGAGATCGGCGCGGCGCTGGAGCGCTTCCGCAGCACCGGCAAGGAAGTCGTCGCGATCTCCGACGGCATGACGCAGATGCCGTATTTCCTCGCCGCACATGCAGACCAGATCCTGCTGCATCCGGACGGCGCGGTGCTGCTGAACGGCTTCGCCAGTTATCGCTTCTATTACAAGGATCTGCTCGACAAGCTCGCGGTCAAGGTGCACCTGTTCCGCGTCGGCGAATTCAAGTCGGCGGCCGAGCCGTACGTTCTCAACGGCGCATCGAGCGAAGCGCGCCAAGCCGACCTGTACTGGCTCGATGGTCTCTGGCAGACATGGCTGGGCGACGTGGGCAGCCGGCGCAAGCTTGAGCCCCGGGCAATACAGAATGGTATTGAAATACTGCCCGAGGCGATCGAAGACGCGCAGGGCGATCTGGCCAAGATTGCATTGACCTCGCACCTCGTCGACCAGCTCGCGACGCGCGACCAGGCGCGCGAGATCCTCATCGCCAAGGGCGTGGCTGACAAGGCCAAGCACAGCTTCCGTCAGGTTCACTGGCGTGACTACCAGTCGCTTGCGCGCAGTGCCGCGCTGCCGGATCTGCGTGCATCGGTCGCTGTCGTCGTCGCCGAAGGCGATATCGTCAGCGGCGAACAGAGCGCTGGCACGGTCGGCGGCGAATCCACCGCCGCGTTGCTGCGGGAGGCGCGCGAGGACGACAACGTCAAGGCCGTGGTGCTGCGCGTGAATTCGCCCGGCGGCGAGGCGTTCCCGTCCGAGCAGATCCGGCGCGAAGTTGAACTGATCAAGCAGGCCGGCAAGCCCGTCATTGCGTCGATGGGTGACGTCGCGGCCTCGGGTGGCTACTGGATCGCGATGGACGCCGACGAGATCTTCGCCCAGCCGGCAACCATCACCGGCTCGATCGGCGTTTACGGCCTGTTGGTCACGATTCCCGAAACGCTGGCAAGAATCGGCGTGCACACCGACGGTGTCGGCACGACACCGTTTGCCAGCGCGTTGGATGTGCGCCTTCCGTTGGATCCGGCTGTGGCCAAGGTAGTCCAATCGGTGATCGACAAGGGCTACCGCGATTTCATCGGCCGCGTCGCCGCAGCGCGTGGCAAGCAGGCCGCCGAGATCGACCAGGTCGCGCGCGGCCGAGTCTGGACCGGCCGACAGGCGCTGGAGCGCGGCCTCGTCGACAAGCTTGGCGGCCTCGACGCGGCAATTGCCGCCGCGGCCGAGCGTGCCAAGCTCGGCGCTGACTGGCAGACACGCTACATCGAGAAGTCGCCCGGTGCCTTCGAGCAGTTCCTGCTCAGCACTAGCGACAGCGCCGGCGCGCGCGCGCTCGCGAAGATCGAACTGCTGCGGCCGGAGGCCACGCTGCTGGAAGACGTCGACCTGCAGCGTCCCTTGCGTCTGCTGCGCACGATGCAGGGCGGCAAGCCAACCGTGTTCGCGTACTGCTTCTGCGAGATTCGCTGAGGCTGGCGGCGCGCCTGCGGGCGCGCCGTTCGTCCGGTCGCCCGGATGCTGCGACGGAATGGTCGCGCGACGCCTTTGCTAATCCTGCACAAATCCACTATGCCGACCGGGCCTGGGTCGGCCGGCGCGGCGCGAGCCCGGCCGGGACGTGTCTCAGGCGTCGTTGCGCGGTGCACCGAAGCGCTGCAGCGCTTCCACCATGACCTGTTCGAGCGAGGCGTCCGGATCGTGCCGTATCGCGTCGAGCGCGTTCGTGTCCCAGTCCTGCACCAGCTTGCCACCGAGCAGCAGCACGCAGCGGCTGATGAAGCGTTCGGCCACCTCGAGCGCGTGCGTGGCGAGCAGTACCGCGCAGCCGTGTTCGCGCGTCAGGCGTACGAGGTGCTGCTTGAGCGCGAACGCGCTGAGCGGGTCGAGACCGTTCATGGGTTCGTCCAGCACGATCAGCGGCGGCTCGCCGATCAGACCGAGCAGGATGCCGAGCTTCTGCCGCGTGCCCAGGGAATAGGCCTGCACTTCGTGGTCCAGCCAGCGCGTGAAGGCAAGCGCCTCGGCGAGTTCCAGCGTAGCGGCCGGAATCGCGCCGAGGTCGCGCGCACCGGCGAAGAGCTCCAGGCACTGGCGCCCGGTCAGTAATGCCGGCAGCAGAGTCGGATCGACCGCAAAGCCCAGACGCTGCTTGGCGCCCAGCGGATCGCCGGACATGTCCGCGCCGGCGATCGCGATGCGGCCCTGCTGCGGTTGCAGGATGCCGGCCAGGCAGCGCAGCAGCGTGGTCTTGCCCGAACCGTTCGGCCCGATCAGCGCGGCGAATTCGCCGGCCTGCAGGCGCAGGTCGACGCCGTCCAGTACGCGTTGCGGCCCGTAGGCGTGAATCAGGCCGGCAATTTCCAGGACGGACATCAGGCAGCACTCCGGGCAACAACGTAGTGACGCACGGCCAGCGCGATGGCGAGTGGCGGCACGATGGCGACGAATTGATAGGCCAGCAGCAGCAACAGCACGACTTCCGCCGTCGCGCGGATGCGCGCCAGATGCGGCCGATGGCGGTAGCGCCAGCTCAGGCACAGTGACAGCAGGCCACCGAGGCCAATCGCGACGACGAACGCCGCGGCGACCCAGGGCTTGGCCGACTGCAGCAGCAGGCCGCCGGCACCGAGCACGCTCGCGCAGCACCAGGCGAACAGCGGATAGCGCAGCGTGCCCGCGGCGAAGCGCCCGAATGGCAGCGGCAGAGCCGCGAACAACTGCGTCGCGCGGACCAGCGTGTCCTCGCTCGCCCGCAGCGCAAGTCCGTACCAGATCAGCGCGATACCGAGGAGCAGCATGCCGGCCAGCGGCAGCAGCGGCATGCCCATCGGCACCAGCAGGCCCAGCGCGAGGAATTGCCAGTTGCGTCCACCCGAACGCCAGCGGCGCACGGTTTCGCGCCGCTGCCAGTCGGGCAGGTTGCGCAGCTGCGGGTGATCCAGCGCGCGCAGCGGCAGCAGCGCCGCGCTGGAATGGGTCTGCAGCACCTTGGCGTGTTTGCGCGTTCCCAGCCGGCCCACGGCGAGGTATCCCAGGCCGCTACCGAGCCAGAAGCCGAGGCTCGCCGACGTCAGCAGAGGCACGAACCACGGCGTGGAGCGGCGCGACAGCGCGACGATGCCGGCCAGCACGAACAGCACCACGATATTGCCGAACACGGTCAGCAGGATCGCGTTGAGATGCAGGCTGCGTTGCGTCGCGGCCTGGGAGACGGGGGCCGCGCCCCACCAGCCCAGCCGCAGTTCCTGCAGCAGCGCCAGGGTCGAGCTGCGGCACATGGCAAAGCCGAACGCCGCGAAGGTGATCGCAATCGTCAGTGGTTGCGCAGCGAGCAGGCGCAGCACGAGGCCGATGCGATCGCCGTCGATGCGCGAAACGCCGGCGCCGACGAGAAACAGCAGCGCGCCACCCGCAACGAGATGGAACAGCGTCTGCGGCCACAGGCGCAGCAGACGGCGCGCGCGATTGCCGGCGACGCGGCGGGTTTCCTGCAGGCGGGGATGAAAGTAGGCAGCCATTTATGCGAGTGTTGCAGGCAACGGCGGCAGCCCGCATGGGCCACGAGTTGGGTCCTGGCGTCCTGTCTCGCAATTGCATCAGATAACTCCGGTGTCGTGACCAGCTCCGCTGTTGAACACCGCCGCGATACGTCGTGGCGGCTGGTCGCGCCACTGCGGCTACGTCTGCCCACTGCGCGTGGTCTCGCGACGAAATCCATCCGGAATTTCTTCAACGTAACTGCGAGACAGGACACTGGCTGCAATGCTCACGAGCGAAACCGATCTTTCCGCACCGCTGCCATTGCCGTCCGGCCTTGTCGCTGAACTGCGCGATTGCTATGCGCAGCCGCCGCGCGCTTATCACAATTTTGACCATGTGCTCGAAGTGCTGGGCCATTTCGCAACGGTCGCGCGCGAACCGGGCTGGGACCAGCCGGTCGAGGTGTTTCTCGCGCTGCTGTATCACGACGCGATCTACGACGCCGGGCACAAGGACAACGAGGAACGCAGTGCGGACTTCGCGCGATCGGCCATCGCGCGCTGGCTGGACGGGCAGGGTGTGGATGCCGGGCGCGTGGCCGGACTCATCGCGATGACGGCCAGGCACGGGCACTGGGACGCCTCGGCGCTGGATCGTGATGCGGCGCTGTTCCTCGATTGCGACATGGCAATACTGGCGGCCGAGCCGGCACGCTTCGACGCCTACGACAAGGCCATTGCGCAGGAGTACCGCGGCAGGCTGCCGGCGTGGATGTTCCGCCACTACCGGCGCCGCTTCCTGCGCGGCCTGCTCGCGGCGCCACGCATCTTCGTCTCGGACTGGTTCCATGCGCGCTGCGATGCGGCGGCGCGTGCCAACCTCACGCGCTGCCTCGACAGCGGCCGCAGTGCGCTCAAGGCCAGCGCGGGGCGGTAGATTCGTGCTCGATGACAGCGGAACCATTCGCGACGCAGACGCTGGATCCATGCTGCCCGAGGCCTGATGCAGGCTTATAACGATCGGCCATCGCGCCGTCGGCGCGCTCTGCTACCGTGACTGCATGAGTACCGAGGAAACTGCTCCCGCGCTGCTGGCGACGGTGGAGCCCGAATTGCGCCGCGTCGGCTTCGCCTTCGTCGCCGGCACGACGATGACCGCGCATCTGGCCGAGTGCGGGCCGCTGGACGACTGGGCCGACTTCGCGGCGAGCTGGAACGACCTCGCCGTCGACACCTACATGGCCGACCAGGGCCGCTACCGGCGCCGGCGTCATGGCGTATACGCGGCCGATGCCGCGCCACTGCGGCGCGAGCCGGCGCAGCCGCACTACCAGTCGCTGGAATACAACACGCTCAACGGCGGCATCGCGCGCTGGTTCGAACCGATCGCGCCGCGCTGGGATGCGGGCAGCAGCCTGCCGACGGTACTGCGCTACTGCCAGCGCCTGTTCGGCGCGCTTGCGCCGGGTGTTGCCGGCTGGCAGATCGAAGTGCATCAGTTTCGCATCGAGGCGCGCGCCGGCGAACAGGGTTTGCCGACGCCCGAAGGCGTGCATCGCGACGGCGTGGACTTCGTACTCGTGCTACTGGTCGCGCGCCACAACATCGCCAGCGGCACGACGACGATCCATCAGCCCGACGGCGCGCTGCTCGGCCGCTTCACGCTGACCGCGCCGTTCGATGCGGCGCTCGTCGATGATGCGCGGGTCTGCCACGGCGTGACGCCGGTAGAAGCGGTCGATGCGGCGGTGCCTGCGTATCGCGACGTGCTCGTCGTGACGTTCCGCGCGCGGCCGTAGATGTTTCGCGGCCGAAGGGCTGCCCGACGCGGAAACGGCGTTCACTGCCACGTCGCGACGGTCGAAAGCCTCTGCGCCGGTGCGACGCTGCGTTTTCCGGCGCTTCAGCCGAAGCTTGCTAGCGTCCGCCAGGCTTGGTCACCGGAGCCTCATCGTGTTGCGCCATCTGCTGCTGTCCTTGCTCCTGAGTCCTGCGCTTTCCGCCTCGGCGGACGCGCTGCCGCAATCCTTCCCGTATTCTGTCTATACCGACATGGCCGCGGCCCACGCCGACGCCATGGCCGGTCGTGACCTTCTCCAGCGGTTCCTCGCGAGCGATCCGGCAGGGTTGCTGATCCGTTTCCCGCCGGGTTCCGATGCGCGCGCGACGATTCATCTGCGCTCGGGCGTGCTGCGCTACGCCGCCGACGACAAAGACGAAATGCGCCTGCCCGACAAGCGCGAGTGGCGGGTGGACAATCCGCGCATCGAACTGTCGGTCAGGCCGGTCGCGCTGGCGCTGGACTTCGGTGGCTGATCAGGCGGTGGGTTGAAGCGCGCTCCAGCGCGCGAGGCAGTCATCCATTTCGACAAACGCGGCGTAGTGAATTTTCAGTGCGGCATGCAGCTTCGGTGATGCTTCGACGTCGCTCCCGACCAGATCCTGCATCAGATGCACGACACGGCGTTCGCGCACATGCAGCGCCGCCGCATGTGCACGTGGATGCAGCGGATCGAACTGATGGCGCAGGTCTTCGTAGCCCAGATCCGGCGCCAACGAGCGCGTCGCATGCGCTGGCGAGGTCTGGAACAGCAGCCGCGTCGAGACCAGGTCTTCGAGCAGATCGAGCCGCGCCTTGGCGGCGAGCGAGAACACTTCGGCGGTTTCCGGATCACGCGTTTCATTGCGCGCGAAGGCGTAGTAGTCACGGCCTTCGCGCAGCAGTTGGATCAGCAGCTGGACTTCGTCGAACGAGGTCATGAACTGGCCTTCCTCGGGAACTCGGAAACCAGCCTACTCGCGCAATTGTTCAGTCCTCGTCGCGATCGCGGTCTGCGGTTCAGCGCGCGGAAGGCTCAGGTCCATTCAGTAAGACCTTCGATCTCGTAGAGTCGCTGCCAGCTCGGCCGTGCGCGTATGCGGTCGGCCAGCGCCTTCAGCGCAGGCCACTCGGTTGCCGGCCGGGGCATGTTGCGCGACCAGCGCATCAGCATCGTCGCGTAGAAGTCCAGCGCACTTGGCTGTTCGCCGAGCAGATAGGGACGCCCGTCGCCGAGCTGGCCCGCAAGCTGGTCGAAGCACCGTTCGATGCGCTTGCGCAGACCTTGCCTGAGCGCGTCCTCGTCCACCGCGCCTGCATCGGACGGATAGAACCAGAGACGGAACGTCGGTTGCAGTGTGTTGGCGAGAAACAGCACACCCTGCAGGAACGCGGCGCGCGTCGGCGTGCCGACCGCGGGCGCGAGTCCGGCTTCCGGATGGCGCTCGCACAGCAACAGCAGCAGCGCGGCGGTCTCGGCGCACGCCTGTCCGTCGACGATCAGCGTCGGCACGGCGCCGTTCGGATTCAGGCTCAGGTACTCGGGCGTGCGGTTGTCGCCAGCCTGGATGTCGACCCGGCGCAGTTCATGTGCAGCGCCGATTTCGAGCAGCAACAGGTGAGGCAGCAGGCTCGCCGCACCGGGCGAGTAGTACAAGGTATACATCGGGCAGCTCCGGTCAGGCAGGGGCGTGCCAGCATACGGGCTCATCCGCAGAGGCGATAGCGCGCGAAACCCTGCCGGAAGTCATGCCTGCGGTGGGCGGATGCGTCACTGCAACCCTCGCGCGAAAATCCGCATCCAAGGCCGCAATCGCCTGCGTGATCGCGGCGATTCCCACTATCGATACGACGAGGACGCGCCATGAAACGCCTGCTGCTTGCTGCCGCCCTGGGACTGAGCCTCACTTTCGCTGCGCAGGCACGCAGCCACAGCATCGATTCCTGCGGCCTGGACAGCGACTACGACGTGACCATCGACAAGTCCGGCCTGTCGTTCCGGCACAGCGGCGGAAAGCCCGAAAGCATCGTCATGAACAAGGGACAGCTGATCGTCGATGGCCGCCCGCTGGCGCTCAGCGACACGGATCGCGCCCGCGTCGCCGAATACGAGGCGACGGTGCGCGCGCTGGTGCCGCAGGCCAAGGCCATCGCGCGCGATGCGATCGACATCGCCTACGTCGCGGTCAGCGAAGTCGCCGCCGCATTCTCCGGCACGGCCGACAGTCCGAATACGCGCCAGCGTCTCGGCGTGCTGCGCGACGAGTTCAAGCTGCGCATCGACGACACCTTTGAAAAGCGGCCCTGGAACGAAGACGAGTTCGACTCTCTCGTCGAGAAGGCCATGACCGACCTGATGCCGGTGATCCTGACCGAAGTCGCCGGTAGCGCGATCGCTATCGCCCTGAGCGGTGACGAAGCCCGCGCGGCGGAACTCGAGGCGCGTGCGGAAAAGATCGAACACGACATCGAGCGCCGCATCGACACGCAGACGGCACAACTCGCGTCGCGCGTCGCTGCGCTGTGTCCCATGGTCGCGCGGCTCGACAGCCTCGAGAACAGCCTGGAGCTGCGCCTGGACGGCGGCACGCGCCTGAACCTGCTGGATTTCGAGAAGTGAGCGTTACGCTCACGCGATGAATCGCGCGTACGTCGGGTCTGTCTCCGCCGCGATGGATCGCAAATTGCAACCCGTCCGCGCGGTGTTTCGTGCACGGCGCAACGGGTGTTTGAAAGGCGAGCGCTCCGGAAATCGTGAGGCGCCGGTACTCGTGATGCGTTGCACGGTGTTCCGGCGCACACCATCCCCACCCAACCCTCCGGCCCGTGGGGCGTTCAGGACGATGAGAGCCTTCGGCTCTAAGCCATCGTCCTTCGCGCCCTTGAAGGGGAGGGATTTTTCCGCCGTTCCTTTGGCTTTGCATCGCTGCGTCTGACAAAAAAAACCTGCGAGAACAAAGCCCTCCCCTTCGAGGGGGTGAAAGGCAGCCGCTTGGAACCGTAAGGTTCTGGCTGTCTTGAACGCCCCACGGGCCGGAGGGTTGGGTGGGGATCGTGTGGCTCCGCCTCGCACTGGACGGAAGTCGACAAAACGACTGGCTCGGTCGGCGGACCGCATCGGTTTCGAATAGCCAGTCGCTCACTCTGTCGCCGCTGGCACGCCGCTTGCGCTATCCGTAGCGACAATCAACGGAGCACACACCATGCAGGACGACGACAATCGCCGCGACGACAGCAGCAACTGGCGCCAGGAAGGCCCTGAAGCGATCGCTCGCCGACTTGCACCGGACGCCGGGCAGGATCCGGTCGACGAATCCCTCTGGCTCGCGCTGAACGCCTGGGGCTGAGGGAGGGGACCATGCTCAAGCTCGCCATCATCTTCGGCCTGATCTCGCTCGTTGCGGGCGCGCTCGGCTTCACCGGGATCGCCGGTGCGTCGGGCGGCATCGCCAAGGTCATCTTCGCGATCTTCCTCGTGCTGTTGCTGCTCGCCCTGGCGGGAATCTTCCTCGGCTTCTCGCTCGCTTTCTGAACGGCGTCGGCAGGGCGCAATCACGGTACGCGCATAGCAGATGCGACGCGGCGCTTGCAGACTCACGGTAAACGGATCGGTCAACGGATGTGGCGGGCGGCTGACAACTCTTACTCGCGGCGCCGCCCGCCCATTCGCTTCCGGTCATCTGACACGCAGGTCGCCAGCGCCTCGTGGCCGATGTTCGTTCTCGCCACGCAGGTCGTTGACTCTCGTCGTTTGACCGGGTGACCGTAAAGTTACCTGGTGGATTTTTCCACCTTGCCACCCTTCATCACGAAGGCAACTTTCTCCATCACGCCGATGTCCTCCAGCGGATTGCCCGGCACGGCAACCAGGTCGGCATACAGGCCCTTGCGGATCGCACCGACCTGCTCGCTGCGGCCGAGCAATTCCGCCGCATGCAGCGTCGCCGCCTGCAAGGCCTGTATCGGCGTCTGGCCCCACTGCGTCATCTTCGCGAACTGCTTGGCGTTGTCGCCGTGCGGGTAGACGCCGGCATCGGTGCCGTAGGCGATCCTGACGCCGGCCTTGACCGCACGGCGGAAGCTCTCGCGCTGGGTGCGGCCAACCTTGCGCTCCTTTTCCAGCATGGTTTCCGGATACTTCAGGCGCGCGAACTCGGCCAGGATGTAGTCGTCGTTGTAGACATCGGCGACGAGCCAGGTGCCGTGTTTCTTCATCAGCGCAATCGCCTCGTCATCGAGAAAACTGCCGTGCTCGATCGAATCGACACCGGCCTTGACCGCCATCTTGATCGCCTCGGTGCCGTGCGCATGCGCCGCGACCTTGCGGTGCCAGCGATGCGCCTCGTCGACGACCGCGTTCATCTCTTCCTGCGAATACTGCGGTTCGCCGACCGACTCCTCTTCGCTGAGCACCCCGGCGCTGGCCATGAACTTGATGACGTCGGCGCCGTGTTTTACGTCGAAGCGTACCTTGGCGCGGATCGCATCGACGCCGTCGGCGATGCCGTTGTAGCCCTCGAAACGCAGGTAGGGGGAGAACCCGGTTCCGCCGTCGGCGTGGCCGCCGGTGGCGCCGAGCGCGAGGCCGCTGGCGAGGATGCGCGGCCCCTGCACGTCGCCGCGCGTGATGGCGTTGCGCAGTGCCACGTCGATGAACTCGGCCGAGCCGGCGTTGCGCACCGTGGTGAACCCGGCCTGCAGGGTGCGCTGCGCGTATACGTGCGCCTTGACCGCGTTGTCGATCGGACTGCGGCGGAACGCTTCGGTATAGAAATCGCCCGATTGCGAGTCGATATGCACGTGGCAGTCGATCAGCCCGGGCAGCAGGGTCACGTCGCCCAGGTCGATGCGTCTGGCCTCCGCCGGTACCTGTCCGTCCCAACGCACGTCGATGATGCGTTCGCCGTCGACGACGACGACGGCCTTGCTGCGCAGCGTGCCGCTCTCCACATCGATCATGCGCTCGGCGGTGACGGCGACGCGTTCGGCGAACACCGCCATCGGCGAAAGCGCGAGGGCCATGGCTGTCGTCAGCAGCGACTTGCGCAGGAGTGTGGTAGGCGGCATCGGCGGTCCCTTTGGTGAAAACTCAAGACTACGCGCAGCCGGTCGCGGGCGGCCAGTACCGTAAGGCCGGCTCGCGATGGCGCGCGCGCCGGCTCCGCTCGGCTCACTCGGCGTCAGTGTGCAGATAGTCGCGGCCGCGCTGCATCAGCGCGACGAAGCCGGCTTCGTCACCGTTGCGCACCGCTGCGAGCAGGGCATGTACCGCTTCGTCGAGCGCTGCAAGCGCCGGGCCGTTGTGCGCGTTGAGGGACTGGATCTCGAAGTACAGGTGCGGGTTCTCGCGCGCGACGCCCTCGGCAATGCCGAGCTGTGCGCCGAACGTCGTCGACGACACGGCCTTGAGGCGTTCCGGATCGACGCCGCTATGTGCCAGGGCCGCAACGAACGCGATGTTCAGCGCATGCGACAGGCCGAGCACCAGCGCGATCAGGCGATCGTGCTCGTCGAGATCCATCTCCACCGTGATCGCGGTCGTCGATGCGAACAGACTGCGTGCCGTCTCCAGCGCCTCGCGATCGCCGCTGTCGATGAGCACGACATGGCGCCCGGCCAGCACGTTGGCCGAGGGACCGAACATGGGATGGATCGACGTCGCGCGCACACCGGCCGCGTTGAGCTGCTGCAGGGACTCGCGCAGCGGCGTCTTGATCGAGCCCAGGTCGAACACGATGCCCGGCGGCCGGTAGGTGGCGAGCGCGGACAGGATGCGCGCCGCGGCGCGCAACGGCGTGGCGACGACGATGAGGTCATGATCGAGCGCGCCCTCGTCCCAGCGCTCGCGCTGCGCGAAGCCTGCGGCGTTGGCGACGGGATCGGCGATCTCCACCGCATAGCCCTGCGCGTCGAGGAAGCGCGCGAACCACGCGCCCATGCGGCCGCTGCCGCCGATGAGCAGGGCGCGCTTGCCGCCGCCGGCGGACAGCGCCCGTACCGTGTCCTGTTCCTGCCGGGTCAGCGATGCGGCAATCAGCAGCTGCATCAGGCCGGCGGCGAGTTCGGGATCGATGCCCGCCTCGCGCGCATGGCCGCGCACGTTGTCCAGTACTTCTTTCTCGCGCCGGAAATCGCGCAGCGGCCGGCCGCTGCCGCGCTTGCTGCGGCCGATCTCGGCGACGATGCGCTGGCGTTCCGCGGCAAGCCGCACCAGGTCGCGATCGACCCGGTCGAGCTGCGCGCGCAATTCCGTAATGTCCATGTGGGCAGTCCGCAACAAACGGCAGCCAGCTTAGCCGCCAGGACGGCGTGCTGCGCGAACCAATCGGAATATGGCGGGTGCGCCGCGGCGTCCGGCGTCGTCCGGACTTTCCGAGTATCTGCTCTATCCGCTCTGGTGCGGGCCTGGCTTCGCCGCCACAATAGCTGCCTTGCCCGAAATCTGCCGCCTCGGAGGGTGTATGTCACAAGAAGTGAAGGTTCCTGACATCGGCAACTACGCCAATGTGCCGGTGATCGAGATCCTGGTTGCCCCCGGCGACACGGTGAAGAAAGACCAGGGCCTGCTCACGCTGGAATCGGACAAGGCGACCATGGAAGTGCCGGCGCCGTTCGCCGGTGTGGTCAAGGAGATTCGCGTGAAGGTCGGCGACGACGTGTCGGAAGGCACGGTAGTCGTGACCATGGACGCGGCCGATGCCGCGGTTGCCGCACCCAAGGCCGAGGACAAGCCCGCGGCGGCGGCGAAGGCCGAGGCGCCCGCCAAGGCCGAAGCACCTGCACCGCCCGAAGCCGCGGCCCCCGCCGCCAGGAGCGAACCGCCCGCGAACGCCGACGCGTCCCGTCCCGGCATCGATGCGGAAATCGCGGGTCCGCGCACACCGCCGGTTCCGTTCGACGCGAGCGTCGTGATGCCGGACAAGGTGCCGCATGCAAGCCCGGCCGTGCGCCTGTTCGCGCGCGAGCTCGGCGTCAATCTCACTGCCGTCAGCGGCAGCGGCCGCAAGGCACGCATCACGCGCGAAGATGTGCAGAACCATGTCAAGCAGGCGCTCGCGGCTGGCCCGGCGCGTGGTCCGGCAACCGCGCCGGTCGCGGCTGGCGGAGGCCTCAACCTGCTGCCCTGGCCACAGGTGGATTTCGCCAAGTTCGGTGAAACCGAAACGCGCGCGCTGTCGCGCATCAAGAAGATCTCCGGTGCCAACCTGGCGCGCAACTGGGTCATGATCCCGCACGTCACCCAGCACGACGACGCGGACATCACCGACCTCGAAGCGCTGCGTGTGGCGATCAACAAGGAAAACGAGAAGGCCGGCATCAAGCTGACCATGCTCGCGTTCCTGATCAAGGCCGTCGTATCGGCGCTGAAGAAATTCCCCGACTTCAACGCCTCGCTCGATGCCACGGGCGACAATCTGATCCTCAAGAAATACTTCCATGTCGGCTTCGCCGCCGACACGCCGAATGGCCTGGTCGTGCCGGTGCTGCGCGACGCGGACAAGAAGGGCGTGCTCGAGATCGCGAAGGAAACCGGCGAACTCGCCGCGAAGGCGCGCGACGGCAAGCTCGGTCCGGCCGAGATGTCCGGCGGCTGCTTCTCGATCTCCTCGCTCGGCGGCATCGGTGGCACGGCTTTCACGCCCATCGTCAATGCGCCGGAAGTCGCGATCCTCGGCGTGTCCAAGTCGGCGACCAAGCCCGTATGGGACGGCAAGGCCTTCCAGCCGCGCCTGATCCTGCCGTTGTCGTTGAGCTACGATCATCGCGTCATCGATGGCGCTTCGGCCGCGCGCTTCACCGCCTATCTGGGCCAGGTGCTCGCCGACATGCGCCGCACGCTGCTTTGAAGCGCGCCCGGTGAGCCAGCCCGACGCACCCGATGCCGAATTCGACGACGTCCGCATCGTCGATCTCGACCTCAGCCGCACGACCTGGTCGCGCGTGCACGACTCCCTGCGCGTGATGTTCCTGCGCCTGGATCGCGAACCGCCGGACACGGACTGGCCGCGGCTGTTCTTCGAGGAGCGTGAAAGCCGTATCG
Source organism: Tahibacter sp. (assembly GCF_032229445.1). Taxonomy (NCBI): domain Bacteria; kingdom Pseudomonadati; phylum Pseudomonadota; class Gammaproteobacteria; order Lysobacterales; family Rhodanobacteraceae; genus Tahibacter; species Tahibacter sp. Next base: position 7,216 of record NZ_JAVTWC010000116.1, on the reverse strand, counting down.
TCGCGCGCCGGCGCGGCCTGTGGATCGAGGAAGACTACATCAGCTTCGACGCGCTGCCGGAAGAAGTGGAAAAAATCCATTTGCCCGACATCCGCAAGTCGATGGCCTACGCCAACCGCAAGTATCGCGAGCTGACTCGCGAACGGCATCTCAACCGGATGGCGAACCTGGCCGGTCTGCGCAGCGAGCGCGACGAGATGCTCGCGTTGCAGGAACGGGTACGTGGCCTGCTCAATGGCAGCGCGACCGCGGCCGATGTGCCAGTGACCGCGGCGACACCCGCGCTCTCCAAGGCCCCCGGGGCCACGCCGGTCGCACCGGTCAGGACCTTCGGCCCTGCGCCGGTCGTGGAAGCCCCGGTATCGAAAGCCACAACGCGCGCACCTGACCAGACCAGGCCGCCGGCCGACCCCCATCCCCTCGCCGAATTCGAAACGCGGCGCGACGCGCTCAAGCAGATGTTCCGCGCCGCGGCCGCCTCGCAGGACAAGGAGCAGAAATAATGGCAACGACAGAAGTCAAAGTGCCCGACATCGGCGGCGTTTCAGTTCCGGTGATCGAAGTCCTGGTCAAGGTCGGCGACACGATCAGGAAGGAACAGGGACTGGTCACGCTGGAATCGGACAAGGCCACGATGGAAGTGCCGTCGACGGTCGCCGGCGTGGTCAAGGAAATCCGCGTCAAGCTCGGCGAGGAACTGGCCGAGGGTGCTGTCGTCGCACTGATCGACACCGAGGCGGCCGCTGGCGCCGCGGCGCCGGCAGGGAAAGCGGCCGCGCCCGAAGCGAGCAAGGCGTCCGCAGCACCGTCAGCCGAAAAGCCGGCGGCCGAACCGCCTGTCGCGGCCGCGGACAAACCCGCTGCCGCGCCCACGGGTCCGGCGCCCGCTGCCGCGCCGGCCACGGGCCGCAAGGCCGACATCGAAGCCCAGGTCGTCGTGATCGGCGCCGGTCCCGGCGGCTATACCGCGGCGTTTCGCGCAGCGGACCTCGGCCAGCGTGTGGTCCTGATCGAACGCTATCCGGTGCTCGGCGGCGTGTGTCTCAACGTCGGCTGTATCCCGTCCAAGGCGCTGCTGCACGCCGCGCGCGTCGTCGACGAGGCGCGCCAGTTCGCTTCCCACGGCATCAGTTTCGGCGAGCCCATCATCGATCTGGACAAGCTGCGCGCACACAAGACTGCGGTCGTCGCGCAGCTCACCGGCGGCCTGGCCGGCATGGCCAAGCAGCGCAAGGTCACCACCGTCACTGGCGTTGCAAAATTCGTCTCGCCGAACGAACTCGAGGTCGACGGTCCTGACGGCAAGAAGCTCGTGCGCTTCGACAACGCCATCATCGCCGCGGGCTCGCAGGCCGTGAAGCTGCCGGGCTTCCCCTGGGACGACAAGCGCATGATGGATTCGACCGACGCGCTGGACCTGGCCGATATCCCGAAGTCGCTGCTCGTCGTCGGCGGCGGCATCATCGGTCTCGAGATGGCCTGCGTCTACGAAGCCCTCGGCACGAAAGTCACCGTGGTCGAGCTGCTCGATCAGCTCATGCCCGGCGCCGACCCGGATCTCGTTCGCCCGCTGCTGCTGCGCCTGCAGAAACGCTACGCGGGCATTCACCTGAAGACCAAGGTCGCCAGGATCGAAGCCAAGGCCGAAGGCCTCGTCGCGAGCTTCGAAGGCGACAAGGCGCCCGAACCGACTGCGTATGACCGCGTCCTCGTCGCGATCGGCCGCACGCCCAACGGCGGCAAGCTTGATGCCCACAAGGCCGGCGTCAACGTCACCGAGCGCGGCTTCATTCCTGTCGACAGGCAGATGCGCACGAACGTGCCGCACATCTTTGCGATCGGCGATCTCGTCGGCAACCCGATGCTCGCGCACAAGGCCACGCACGAAGCCAAGGTCGCGGCCGAAGTCGCCGCCGGTCACAAGAGCGAGTTCGTCGCGCGCGTGATCCCGAGCGTCGCCTATACGGATCCCGAAGTGTCCTGGGTCGGCGTGACCGAGGCCGAAGCCAAGAAGCAGGGCATCGCCTACGGGGTCGGCAAGTTCCCGCACGCCGCGTCGGGCCGCGCGATCGGCATCGGCCGTACCGAAGGCTTCACCAAGCTGATCTTCGATGAGGCCACGCACCGCATCATCGGTGCCGGCATCGTTGCACCGAACGCGGGCGATCTGATCGCCGAAGTCGCCCTCGCGATCGAGATGGGCGCGGAAGCCGCCGACATCGGCCTGACCATCCACCCCCATCCGACCCTGAGTGAATCGGTCGGCATGGCGGCGGAAGTGTACGAGGGGACGTGCACCGACATCGTCGCGCCCAAGCGCAAATAGACGGAGAGTCCATGGCACGTGCCGTATTCATGCTTGCCACCGGGTTCGGCATCGGCGCCCTGTTGGGCGCCGTATCCGACGCGGCCGCCTGCTCCTGCCGCAGCGGCTCGGTTGAAGACGCCGCGGCACGGGCGCGCAACATTGCGCTGGTCCGGGTGGAGAGTGTGCGGATCGGACCACGGCGTAGCGAAGGCACGCTCGGCGATGAACCTCCGCAGCGCGCGCGTTTTGCCGTCACGCGCCATCTCAAGGGCGAGCTGCCGCAAAGCGGGAACTTCGCGCGGGCTACGGCTCAGGCGATTGCGGCGCGCCGCTGATCGTCGGCGCGAGCTATGTCGTCTTCAACGACGGCGAAGCGCCGGAACTCGCGCTTTGCCGCGGATTCTTCGGGCCATGCCTGCGCTACGGCGACGAACGATCCGATGCGTATGTCCTGCGCTTCATTGACTCGCTGGACGAGCAGCTGGAGCACCGGCGCGGCAATACCAGGCCCGCCGTCCCCGCTATGGGGTCTGAGCGATTCGACCTCGGTCTGGTTCGGGCCGCCTGAGGCTCCGGTCAACTGAACACGTGACGCCGGCTTCCCAGGGAAGCCGGCGTCACGATCGTGCCCGGTTTGCGGCTCGGATCCTGCCTGACTCTGCCTGCGCGCTCGCTATTCGCCGATGGCGATGCCTTGGGCCTTCAGCGTGACGAGCAGGATTTCGTAGGCGCCACTGCTTGCCGTTCGGTCGATATGCGGAGGCTGATTGCGCAGGACGTCGCGCAGCGCGTCGATCTGCGTTGCGCTGAGCTGTACGAAGCTGCGGTTGAAGCTCGCGTTCCAGCGCCACGCCGATTCGCCGAACCGTTCGAGTCCTGCCGGCCCGCGCCTGCGCATGGCCAACAGGAAGATCACGCGCTCCCATTTGTTCGATACGCCGTGCGCGCTGAGCAGTGAAGAGAGCACGCGTTCCCCGTCCATTCCATCGAGGATCGCCTGCAGCTCGTGCGCATCGAACTGCAGCCGTGCGCGTTTCGCGATGCGCGCTGCGTCCTTCACTACGGCCATATCCTCGTCGGCCAGCGCATTGAGCACGGCGGCCCGGATGCTGCCGTCGAGCCGCCGTGCGAGCGCCGCAAGCGCCTGCCGGCGTACGTGCCCGGCGGCGTCGCCGAGGTACGGGGTGATCAGACCTGCGTCATCCGCGCGTCCGTATTCGCCGAGTCCCCATAATGCGATGGCGCGGCGCGCAGGTGTCGCGTGCGGCGTCAAGGCATCACGATAGGCGGCCCTCACATCGAAGCGTGCGGCTGCGAGCTTCGCGGCGACAAGTTGACGCACGGCGGTATGCCGGTCGAACAGATAGTGCGCGTAGTTGTCGGCACCCTGCTCCGACAGCAGGATTTTCAGCGCAGCGCGCCGCACCGGCATGCAGCGGTTCTCCAGTGCCACAGCCAGCGTGTCGCGACGCGCCTCACCCTCGAGTTCGGCGATAAGAGGCGAAATCTTAATGCGTATCGCGACATCGGCGTGGTTCAGTCCTGCGCGGACCAGCGCGGCGAGGTCGCCGAGACGATGCGCTATCGCCAGCAGCAGGCAGGCTCGGGCGACGCCGTTGACGGTGCTGGTCATGCCGCCGAGGACATGGCCGGCGTTCTCGGGCCGGCAGACGAAGGCTTCGACTTTCGCAATCAGCGGTGCGTGTTCCGCGCGGCGGCACTGTGCAAGCCAATGAAACAGCGGCAGGCAGGTGACGTAGGCCATCGCGTTTGCCGGTACGGCCAGCCGCGACAGGCTGGTCAGGGCGGCGGCACGCACTTCGGGAACCCAGTCGTTGGCGCGGACGATCAGGGAGGGCAGTGCCAATGGGTCGCCGAGCTCTCCCAATCGCAGCGTCGCCCGTTCGCGCACGAAGCCGCTGGGGGACTCGCTGCTGCGCAGCAGTTCGCCGAGTTCGGCAGGGGAAGGTTGGCGTGCGGGCAGCACCGCCGACAAGGTATCAGTCCAGGATTTCGTGGACATGCTCGACTCCGGAAATCCTCAAAGCGAGCAGCACAGGATTGACCGCAGACACGATCGGGCGCAAGTACTATCGCCATGCGCCGCCGCAGCGTTGCCTGCTCAGCGCCCCGAATCCACCGCGTTCGGCATGCAGGATCGCCGGACAATTTCGCGAAAGGTCAGATCCATGCGAACCCTAGGACTCCTCGCCGGCATGAGCTGGGAATCGACGATCCCGTACTACCGCATCATCAACGAACGCGTGCGTGATACGCGCGGTGGGCTGCATTCGGCGCCATTGCTGATGTACAGCGTGGATTTCGCCGAGATCGCGCGGCTGCAGGCCGGCGGCGACTGGGACGAGGCCGGGCGCCAGCTGGCGGACGCGGCCGCGGTGCTTCGAAAGGCCGGCGCGCAGGCGATCGTGATCTGCACGAATACCATGCACAAGGTCGCCACGCAGATCGAAGCGGGCTGCGGGCTTCCGCTGCTGCATGTCGCCGACGCGACCGCGGCGTGCATTCGCTCCGCGGGGTTAGAGCGCGTCGGTCTGCTCGGCACGCGCTTCACGATGGAGCAGGATTTCTATCGCGCGCGGCTGGCCGGGCATGGGCTCGATGTGCTCGTGCCCGAGGCGGCGCAGCGCGACGAGGTGCACCGCATCATTTACGACGAGTTGTGCCGCGGCGAGATACGCGAAGAATCGCGCGAGGTCTTCCGGCGGGTCATGGCCGATCTCGTCCTGCGCGGCGCGCACGGCATCATCCTGGGCTGCACCGAGATCGGGTTGCTGGTCGGAGACGGCGACACCACCGTGCCGACCTTCGATACGACCCGCATCCACGCCGAGGCGGCCGCCGACTGGGCGCTGGGCTGATCCGCGCCGCGGCGCGCGCGCGGCTTCTGCCGGATGCGGCCATTGCCGTCCGGGAAACAGTGCATTCACGCTGCGGCCGCTACTGGCCTCTTGATCGCCGCCGCTGCAGCCGCAGTTATCGGCAACGCGCTGGTGCTGCGGCATTCAGGGACGCCGGCGCGCCCATCCTTACAACCAGGAGTGTCCGCATGAAACTGTATTTCTCGCCCGGGGCGTGCTCGCTCTCGCCGCATATCGTGCTGCGCGAGCTGGGTCTGCCGTTCGAGGCCATCAAGGTCGATCTGGCCACCAAGACGACCGCCGACGGCGCCGATTTCAAGGCGGTCAATCCCAAGGGCTACGTGCCGACCCTGCAGCTCGACAACGGCGAAATCCTGACCGAAGGTCCGGCCATCGTGCAGTACCTTGCCGACCAGGCGCCGGACAAGAAGCTCGCGCCGGCCAACGGAACCTGGGAGCGGTACCGGCTGCAGGAGTGGTTGAATTTCATTTCTACCGAAATCCACAAGCAGTTCAGCCCGCTGTTCAACGCGGCCAATCCGGATTCGGTCAAGGATGCGCAGAAGACCAAGCTCGCGCAACGCTTCGCCGAGATCTCGCCGCTGCTGGAAAAGCAGGACTATCTGACCGGCAGCCAGTTCAGCGTCGCCGATGCCTACCTGTTCACCGTGCTGGGCTGGAGCAAATACTTCCACATCGATCTGAACCAGTGGCAGGGCATCGCGAAGTTCGTCGAACGCGTGGCCGCACGTCCGGCCGTGGCCGAAGCGCTGGAGTTCGAGGCGCAGGTGAAGAAGGCGGGATGACCGCTTTGGCCTCTCGCCGGAGGTGGGCGCGCTGACACGCGCCGGTGCGGCAGGCTAAGCTGCGCGCTTCGTTCCCGAGGCGCGCACGCTGATGATCACGCACCTGCTATGGATCCTGCTGCTGGCGACGGTCTTTGTGGTTCCCGTGCTGTTGGCAGCATTGCGCGCCCGCCGGCGGCGCCGGGCGCAGGATGCGTTGCTCGCCGAATGCGATGATGGGTTCAGGAGCCTGCAAACGGTGCGTGTGCGGCTCGCACGTCCGGAGTTTCGCGCGACGCGCATCGCCACCGCCGAAGGCTGGGGATGGCTGGGTTTCGATGCGCACCGCGTGCGTGTGATCGGTCGCCTCGACGACGGCACCGTGATCGAACGCGACATGCTGCGTGAACAGTCATCGCCGCTGTGGCTCGGCGATACCGTTACCGGCGCGCACGGCCTGCACTGGTTCGCGATCGGCGAACCGCGTCTGCACCTCAGCGCCGATGGTCTCAGCGATTGGAATTCCGCGGCCGCGAGCGCGGCGCTGTATACGCAACTCGCACCCGGCGACGCGGCGCGGCCACCACGCAGCAAATTCCATCTGCAGAGCCATCCACTGAGCCTGGGCTTCGTCGTGCTGTGCGCGGCGTTGTGGATCTATGCGGTGCTCGACGGGGTTCTGAGCCCTTACACGCTGGTCGGCGACCACGGCTGGGTCAACGCAGCCGCACTCGCATGCATCCCCGCGAGCCTGCTGCTGTACCCGCTGCTGCTGAGCACGCGATTGCCCCGCAAGGAGGCGCTGCTGCTGCCGCTGGTGCTGGGCGTCTCGGTTTGTCTCGCCGCGATCCCGGCGATCATGCGCGTCGATCGCATGACCGGCAGCGGCGATTTCGACGAAACGCTCTATTTCCTCGACACTGGCACTACGTTCAAGCCCATCGTTTCGGGGCCGCCCCGGCTGCGTTTCCACAATTCGGACGAGTACTGGTCCCAGCTCCATCCGGGCGAGGAGCAAGGGTTCTACCTGCGCCGTGGCGGTCTTGGTCTCTGGCAAGTGCATGCCGGGTCGGTGCGGCAGGACATGCGCCTCTGGTACAGCTCGAACGGCAAGCCGGTCCCACGAATATTGGATGTCGACTAGCAGGCTGTTGAGAAACCCCTCCGCTCATGCACAATCATAGGCTCTATCAATAGCCCACTATTCCGCGATGCGCACACCCGACGTCCAGCAATTGGGAATG
>NZ_JAVTWC010000115.1:0-173013 GCF_032229445.1 Tahibacter sp. | reverse complement strand
GGGATGTGCGCGAGTTCGGCGTCGGCACAGGATGTGCCGTCGACGAACCCCCGGAGTGCCTCGCGCAGTCGGAGGGCAGGCGAGGGCATGGATGCCCGAGTTAGAGCAACGCAGGAGCAGTTGCCAGATGCCCGTAGACCGCGGCTTCTGGGGTGCGTTTCTCTTTGCCTACTTTCTCTTTGCGCATCTCAAAGAGAAAGTAGGTCGCGCGCCGCAGGCGTGCGAAAGCCCTTGGTCCAGGCCACCGCAGGCGTGGGAAAGCCCTTGATCCAGGGCAGCGCAGGCCACAAGCGCAGGCGAGCGAAAGCCTTTGGCCAAGGCCAGCGCCACCACCTCCACCGCCACAGGCGATCCCCCGCACGTAACACGCAACTGATTTGCACCCCCCACCCCACCCCGTCCACCATAGCCGGACCTCTGTCCGGCTACAGCCCCACTCTCAATGCCGCGTGCCCTGACCATCGAAGACGACACCGTGACCGCCGGCGAGATCGTCGCTGAACTCACCCGCCGTGGGCTGGCCGTGGATTGGGCCGCGAACGGCCGCGACGGCTTCGAACGCGCACGCGACGGTGCCTACGACGTCATCACGCTGGACCGCATGCTGCCCGAACTCGACGGCCTGAGCGTCGTGACGCGCCTGCGCGAGAGTGGCGTGCATACGCCGGTGCTGATGATCAGCGCGCTGTCGGACGTGGACGAGCGCGTGCGTGGCCTGCGCGCCGGCGGCGACGACTATCTGACCAAGCCCTTCAGCCCGGACGAAATGGCCGCGCGCGTCGAGGTGCTGCTGCGGCGCAACGGCGGCGGGCCGCGCGAGACCTGCCTGCGCGTGGCGGACCTGGAGCTGGACCTGATCGCGCGCGTCGCGCGCCGCGGCGGCACCGAACTGGAACTGCTGCCGACCGAGTTCCGCCTGCTCGAATTCCTCGTGCGCCAGTCCGGCCAGGTGCTGACGCGCACGATGATTTTCGAGGCTGTCTGGGGTTATCACTTCGACCCCGGCACCAACGTGATCGAAGTCCATATCGGCCGTCTGCGCCGCAAGCTCGATCCGCCCGGCAGCGCCGCGCTGATCCGCACGGTGCGCGGCTCGGGGTATGTCCTTGAAGCTCGCTGACGTCTGGCGCGCCGGCACGACGCGGCTGCTGCTGATCTACGGCGGATTATTCGCGCTGTGGTCCGTGGCGCTGATCGGCGTGATCCAGTGGAACACGACGCAATACCTGTCCAACGTGGTCGACCTGAAGCTCGACAACCTGTCGCGCTACTACATGACGCTGGACCGTGCGCGCCTGCGCGAGGCCATCGCGGTGACCAAGGCGCTGGATCTGCGCGACGTGCTTACGCAGGGAATGTTCGACGAGTCCGGACACTGGCTCGCAGGCAACCTCGCGCAAATTCCCGCCGAGTTGCCGCTGGACGGCAAGGTGCATTTGCTCGAACGCGGCGTGCAGCGCGTGGAAGGCCATCATCCGGTGCGCGCGCGCGGCATCTCGGTGCGCCTGGCCAGCGGCGAGTTGCTCGTGCTGACGCGCAATACCAGCGTGGTCGACGCGGTCGGCGCGCTGATCGGCGGTGCCGCGCTGTGGGGACTGCCGCTGATCGTGATCCCGGGACTGATCGGCGCGCTGCTGCTGAGCCGCCATCCGCTGCGTCGTGTGCGCGAGATGGAAACCGCAGTGGAGCCAATCCGGCGCGGCGATCTGCGCAAGCGCCTTCCCGTATCGCCGCGGCGCGACGAACTGGACCTGCTCGCCGGCATCGTCAACCGCATACTCGACGAGATCGAACGCCTCATGGGCGAGGTCAAGGGCGTCTGCGACAACATTGCCCATGACCTGCGCACGCCGCTGACCCGGCTGCGCGCACAGTTGCACCGGCTGCAGCACGAGACCCCGGCGGACGACCCGCGCGCCGGCCTGATCGACGCGACCATCGCCGACGCCGACGCGCTGCTGGACCGTTTCCGCGCATTGCTGCGCATCTCGGAACTGGAAGACCTGCATCGCCGTGCGGGCTTCGACGACGTCGATCTCGGCGCGACCCTCAAGCATGTCGGCGAGATCTACGCGCCGCTGGCCGAGGACAAGCAGATCGCCTTCACGCTGGAAACACCCGAATCGCTGCCGCGCCTGCGCGGCGACCCGCACCTGGTGTTCGAGGCCGTCTCCAACCTCGTCGACAACGCGATCAAGTTCACCCCGCCGCAGGGCCGGGTGCACGTGCTTACGACGCTCAGCGCGCTGGGCCCGCGCGTCGACGTGATCGACAACGGTCCCGGCATCGACGCGGTCGATCGCAACGCCGTGGTGCAGCGCTTCTACCGCAGCGCCAGCGCGCACGCGGAAGCCGGCCATGGCCTGGGGCTCGCCATCGTGGCGGCGATCGTGAAGCTGCACCGCTTCCGCCTCGAGATCACCGAATGCGGCGGCGGCGGCGCCAAGGTGTCGCTGCTGTGCTGGACCGCCCCGGACTGACACAGCCCGCCTGGCGGATCGCTAGCGCCTTGGCCGGCGACTGGGCAGCGACGGGTGGGGAGTGAGGTCAAGCTCGGGACGCGCCAGCGTCGCCGGGCGCTGGCGCGTGATGCCCGGAAGCAGCGGACGGCTCACGTGTCCGACCCGCCCGACAGCGGCCGCCGCGGTAGTCCACCGGACCCGGCGCAGGCGTGTGGCCAACCGGCTCAGCACGCCTGGTAATCGCGCCGCCCCGTGCCGTGCCCGCGACCGGCGCGCGTCCAACGCCGCGTTCCCGCCGTGAAGCTGACCGGACAACTCCGGATCGATCAAAAAATAATGCCTTGGTATCAATAACTTGAAATAAAAATATATTTTCAAGATATTGCCCGATGTGTCTCCGGCCGACTGCGCCCATGCTTTCCCGTCGTCGCCCGTCGGCCCTGCCGATCGCAGGGCGGAGCACGCCGGCCCGGTCCTGAGCTTCATCGGTGCCTGACGACGAGTGTGTATTGACCGGCTGCGTGGGAGGCGCGCCGGTTGGTGCGTTTCGCGGTGCCAACGCCTGGGAAGGCGCCGGCACCCGCCAACTGACCTGGATCGTGGAGGTGCACCACCGCGAAGTACGTTCGTCCGCCTTACCGCTGCATCACTGCGCGCCAGCGTCGAGCAGGACCGTCACCACGACTCGCCGGTAGCCCCGGTGCGCGACGGCCGCCCGCAGGCACTCAGTCGACCCACTTCCGGCCCGGCCCTGACCGTGCCGGTATCCACGCCGTCGAATGTGCCGAACGGGGGTCCGGCACGGCGACGGCAGCAGTTGCCGCTAATAAGGAATTTTTCTGATGCGTACGACTTTGTTCATCGGTATTGGCATTGCCTTGTCGGCCGCCGTCATGGCCGGGCCCGACCGCCCGTTCGACGACGGCTCCACCGGCACACGCGGCGGCGATCAAGAGCGCTGCCTGGTGTCGTTCGACTCCGCCCAGCAGGACGTCTGCACCGGCAACGTCACCCTGGCCAATCCGGATCTGAAAGATCTCGCCAATGTCGCGGCATTCAAGGATTCGCCGCTGCGCCTGATCAAATTCGACGGTCCCATCACCGAACAGCGCCGCAGCGCCGTACTGGCCGCCGGCTTCGAGATCGTGGGCTACGCGCCGTACAACGCGTTCATCGTGCGCGCTCCGGCCTCCTGGACCGGACAGCGCATCGTGATCGACGGCGCGCTCTGGACCGGCCCGTTCCTGCCGGCGTTCAAGGTCGACGTAAACCTCGCCAAGCAGATCGGCGGCCTCAACATCATCGAAAAGGCCGGTATCGAAGAACTCGTCGTCAGCCTCAACCGCGGCGTCGACCGTGGTGCCGTGCAGGAAGCCATCCAGCGCGCGCCGGGCCTGACCTACAGCAATACCGTGACCGCCGGCGACGAAACCCGCCTGCTCGCGCGTTTTGAACAGGCCAGCCTGCGCGCCGCCGTCGAACAGCTCGCCGCGGACCCGGGCGTCTCCGCCATCGGCCTGCGCTGGCCCATGCGGCTGCTGAACTCCCAGGCCGACTGGCTGCACCAGAGCAACGTCAACAGCCCGTCGCCGCTGCGTCCGGTGTTCGACCGCGGCATCTACGGCTGCGGCCAGATCGTCGGCGAACTCGACACCGGCATCCACATGGCGAACTGCGCATTCAACGATGCCTCGCAGGCCACACCACTGAACGCCTGCACCTCGGGCGCAAGCTGCCCGACGATCGCAAGCCCGAACAACAACGCGCGCAAGGTCATCGCCTACTACAAGTGGTCGGGCCTCAGCGGCAGCACACCGACCGATGACCATGGCCATGGCACCCATGTCGCCGGTTCGATCGCCGGCCAGAATCCGGCCAACGCCGTGGACTGCACGAATTTCACCACGCCGGGCGGCCACACCGATCTGGACGGCACGGCGCCGGGCGCCAAGCTCGTCATGCAGGAATCCGGCGGCAACCTCGCCTACCTCAACAGCCACGGCGGCAATCCGTACCACGCCGCCAATACGGCCTACGCCAACGGCGCGCGCCTGCACAGCAATTCCTGGGGCGGCGGCTGCGTCGATCAGTTCGGCCAGTACATCTCCGGGTGCACGGTGACCTATGACGCGCAGTCGCGCGACGCCGACAACGTCACGCGCGACCGCAGCGACCTCGTTCTGCTGTTTGCCGCCGGCAACGACGGCAGCGTCGCGCCGGCCGGCAACAACGTCGGCAGCCCGGGCAACGCGAAGAACGTGATCACGGTCGGCGCGACGAGCCGCGGCACCGCCGCAAACGCGATGGCCAGCTTCTCCTCGCGTGGCCCGACCAACGACGCACGCACGAAGCCGGACATCACCGCACAGGGTTCCAGCATCGTCTCCGCCGGCCGCAACGCCTGCGGCACGGCAACCATGAGCGGTACCTCGATGGCCACGCCGACCGCGGCCGGCCTCGCTGCCCTCGTGCGCGAATACCTGCAGCGCGGCTTCTACCCGACCGGGCAGAAGGTCGCCGCCAACGCGATCGCCAATCCCTCGGGCGCGCTGGTCAAGGCCATCCTGATCACCGGCGCCATGCCGATGACCGGCACCGGCGCAGCCACGTCGCCAGGCCAGTCGCAAGGCTGGGGCCGCATCCTGCTCGACGATTCGCTGTACTTCAACGGCGATGGCAACAAGCTGTACATCCATGACGCCCCGACCGGTCTGGCCACCGGCGGCCAGGACACCCACAGCCTGACCGTGGCCGCGGGCCAGCCACTCAACGTCACGCTGGCCTGGACCGATGTGGCGGCCTCCGTCGGCGCGAACCCGTCGCTGGTCAACTCGCTGCGCCTGGAACTCGTTGCGCCGAACGGTGATGTCTGGACGCAGAAACTGCCGTCCGGCGTCAGCGCGAGCAACGCCAATCCGAGCCAGAGCACGGCGACGACGAACTACGACAACCGCAACAACGTTCAGCGGATCAGCTTCGCCAGCCCGGCAGCCGGTGCCTATACCGTGCGCGTGCGCGGCATCAACGTGCCGACCGGTCCGCAGAAGTACGCGCTGGCCGTCACCGGCAACGTATCGACTGGCGGCGGCGGCAACCAGGCGCCCGTGGCGAACTTCAGCAACAGCGCGAGCGGCCTGACCGTCAATTTCACCGACAGCTCCACCGACAGTGACGGCACCATTGCGTCGCGCGCCTGGAACTTCGGCGACGGCACCACGTCGACCGCGACCAACCCGAGCAAGACCTACGCCTCGGCCGGCACCTACACGGTCACGCTGACCGTCACCGACAACGCCGGTGCGACCAACACCCGGACCGCGTCGGTCACGGTGTCCAGCGGCCCGGGCAACGTCGCGCCGGTGGCGAACTTCAGCAGCAGCACGAGCGGCCTCACGGCCACGTTCACCGACACCTCCACCGACTCCGACGGCACCATCGCGTCGCGTAGCTGGAACTTCGGCGACGGCGGCACCTCGACCGCGACCAACCCGACCCGCACCTACGCCGCGGCCGGTACCTACACGGTCACGCTGACGGTCACCGACAACGCCGGTGCGAGCAATACGCGGACCGCGTCGGTCACGGTCACCGCGCCTCCGGGCGGCAACACGCTGACCAACGGCGTGGCGGTCACCGGCATCAGCGGTGCAGCGAACAGCGAGCAGACCTGGACCCTGGCCGTGCCGGCCGGTGCCAGCAACCTCAAGTTCGTCACCGCCGGCGGCACCGGCGACGTCGACATGTACGTGAAGTTCGGCTCTGCCCCGACGACCAGCAGCTACGACTGCCGTCCGTATCTCGGTGGCAACGCAGAGACCTGCAACATCGCCACGGCGCAGGCCGGTACCTACTACGTGATGCTGCGCGGCTACAGCGCGTACACCGGCGTCAGCCTGACCGGCAGCTTCACGACCGGCGGTGGCGGCACGCAGACCTATACCAACACGACCGACGTCACGATCACCGACAACAGCACGGTCAACAGCCCGATCGTCGTGTCCGGCCGCACCGGCAATGCGCCGAGCAATGCCTCGGTCACCGTCGCGATCGTGCACACCTACCAGGGTGATCTGAAGGTCGACCTCGTCGCTCCGGACGGCACGCTGTACAACATCCACAACCGCACCGGCGGCGGGACCGACAACATCAACAAGACGGTCACGCTGAACCTGTCCAGCGAAGCGCTCAACGGTACCTGGAACCTGCGCGTCAACGACAACGGTCCGGGCGACGTCGGCCGGATCGACAGCTGGAGCGTCACGTTCTGATCGAAGGTTCAGGCGAGTAGCCTGAAGTCGAGGGATCGGCAACCTGCAACAGACGACGGCGGGCTCCACGGAGCCCGCCGTTTTTTTGACGCCCTGCGTTGGTTCACTCCGTCAATCGGCGGATCACCGGTTGGACTCCGGACGCAGACGAACATCGACCAGGATGTACCGCGCACGGCCGGCGCAAGGTTGCGACCGGCAAAACGCAGATTTCCGTGATGCCCAGTGACTTAGACGATGGTCGAATGCAACAACAGGACGACTCTCCCGCAAGCGCGTCATCCACGCTTCGTCGCCGCGCTGCAACGTATCGGCGCGAATTGCGGCATCGTCGCGCGAGGGCACAGTTCCTAAAATAATCTTCATTCGCCGGGCCACTTTGAAAAAGCGGGTGCCACGCATACTAATGCGGCGCACCATTCCTCTCCGGCTTCTCCATGCTCGGCATCGTCCGCGTCGCCCTGCAGCGTCCGTGCACCTTTGTCGTGCTGGCGTTGCTGCTGCTCATTGGTCCGCTCGCGGCCCAGCGTTCGCCGGCGGATATCTTTCCGGAAATCAGGATCCCGCTTATACGCATGGTCTGGCAATACACCGGCCTGCCTCCCGACTCGATGGCCGGCCGCATCACCACGCCGTTCCAGCGCGCGCTGACGCAGCGCGCGGTGGCCGAGCATGCGATCGCCGCCCTCGTCGGCGAGTCGTCCTCCGCGTTCGCGCTCGCACCCGACAGCGATAGGTGCGGTCAGCTATCTCGAAGTCGTGCAGTCGCAGACCGCCGCATTGACCGCGCAGCGCGAGGCGCTGGATCTCGACACGCGCCAGCTGCGCGCGAACGTCGCGCTGATCCGCGCGCTCGGCGGCGGCTGGGACAGTGGCGACGCGCAGGTAGCCAGGAACGAGTGTGGGGGAGTGAGAAATTTGGAAAGCCGCATCGGACGGGCCGCGAGCGCCTGCTCGTTGCTCACTCCTCTCCACTCTCTCCTGTTTCTCGACGCCTGACCGCCAAAACCACGATTGACGGTTTCACCTACGCCACTTAACCTGAAAACCAGCTTTATCCGGTTAGCCATGCACATAGAACAACACACCTTCGGCCCCACCGATATGGTCGGTGGCGACCTCGCCCTGGACCTGGTCAATACCGTGACCGCACGTGACAGCAAGCCGCGCGACTGGCTGCCCGATTTCCCCGCGCTGTTGCGCTGGGCGCGCCAGAGCAACGCCTTCAGCGCGCGCGATCTGCTGGCACTGGACCGCCTCGCGGCAGCCGAGCCGCGCAAGGCACGGGCCGCGCTGACGCGGGCCAAGGCGCTGCGCGAGGCGCTCTGCGCCGTCACCTACGCCGTGCTGCGCGAGCGCATGCCGGATGCGGCGGATCTCGCCCGCCTCGATGCGGCACAGGCTGCGGCCGCAGCCGCGGCCCAGCTCGTACGTCGCGACGGCCGCCTGCACCGCTGCTGGAACGTGCAGCGTTCGCAGCTCGACCTCATCACCCATGTCGTTGCGATGCACGCGATCGCGCTGCTGGAGGAGGCCGAACTGCAGCGCCTGCGCGTCTGCGACGGGCGCGACTGCGGCTGGGTGTTCCTCGACACCTCCAAGAGTGGCCGGCGCCGCTGGTGCGACATGGCGACCTGCGGCAATACCGCGAAGTCACAGCGGTTCCAGCAGCGCAAGGCGCCGTCGGCGCGGCACTCCGCGTGAACATCGCACTCGTCCTGGCCGCTGTTGTGCTGCAGGCTGCGGCGGGCAGCGACAGCGCACCCCGACGCTGGGCAACGTCTCCCGTGGCCAGTGACCAGTACGAATCCTCGCCGACATTCACGCCCGACGGACGCGAGCTGTATTTCATGCGCAGCAACCCGCAGTTCGCGCAGTGGCGCATCCTGCGGTCACGCTGCGAGAACGGCGCATGGTCGACGCCGCAGGCACCACGCTTCGCCGCGAAGCCGCCGGGGCTCGATGCCGATCCCTTCGTCTCCGCCGATGGCAAGCGCCTGTATTTCGTCTCCACGCGGCAGAACCGCGATGGCGGCGATGCGCTCGACATCTGGCGCGTGGTCCGCCGCGACGACGGCGACTGGGGCGAACCACAACGGCTGCCCGAGCCGGTCAACTCGGCCGCGTCGGAACTGATGCCGCGCGAAACCGCCGACGGCCGCCTGTTCTTCGGCTCCGACCGGCCCGGCGGACACGGCCAGGGCGACATCTACATCGCGACGCCGCTGGCCAACGGCGCGTGGCGCGTCGACAACGCCGGTCCAGCCGTGAGCACCAGCGCCTACGAATACGAGGCGGACATTTCCCGCGATGGCACGCGCCTCATCGTCGTCGCAAACCGCGGCACGCGCTCGCATCTGTACCGCTATCGGCACGACGGTACGAGCTGGATCGAACAGGGCCAGGTGCCGGCGTCCGATGCGGTGTTCCAGGTCGGACCGCTGCACTCGCCCGACGGCAGGCGCCTGCTGTTCGCCCAGGCCGACGGCGCGCGCTCGGGCGAATTGTTCCTGGCCAAACTCGAAACCGGTGCCGACACGTCCTGGCCGCCGCGCTGCAGCGCCGACTGACGGACTATCCACGCGGTCGTCTGTCAGGCACCGACGGCCGGCTCACGCTCGACCGCGGACGCATCCCGCTGGCCGGCGCACGCCTGTGGGCGCCGAACCTGCCGGGCAGCGCCAAGGATTTCGACTACGGCGTCGCGCGGCTGCAGGGCGGCAGCGCTGCACCGACGGCCTGGAGTTCTGACACCGCATCGCCACACGCGAGCCGTGCGCGAAACGCCTCCAGGCCAACGCCAAAGCGGTCTACTATCCGGCTTTCCGTGAGCCCGCCCTGGCGGCGTAGTTCACACCACGCGTCGGCGGAATGCCTGTGACGGTTCGGTCGTGCCCTGCGTACCGGGGACGCATGGGTCACCCCGTCGACGCCGGAAAAATTTTCGAGGAATCGTCCCATGTTCGGCTTCCGCTACGCCAAGGCCAGTCCCACGACCTATCTGATCCAGTTCCGTAATGGCCAGGCCATTCGCGAGGGCGCAGGCCTGGCCTTTTTCTATTTCGCGCCCAGCGCCTCGCTGGTTTCCATTCCGATGGAAAGCGTGGATGTGCCCTTCATGTTTCGCGAGGTGAGCGCGGACTTTCAGGAGGTGACCGTACAAGGCCAGGTCACCTACCGTGTCGCCGAGCCTCGGGTGCTGGCGACGCTGATGAATTTCACCCTCAAGCCGAACGGCGCCGACTACGTGTCGGAAGATCCGGTCAAGCTGCCGCAGCGCGTCGTCAACACCGTGCAGGTACAGCTACGCGCCGGCCTGCAGGGACTGACGCTGCAGGATCTGCTGCGCGGCTCGGAAGGCCTCGTGCAGACGGTGCGCGAGGGCTTGCGCCGGCCAGACGGGCTGCCCAGCCTCGGGCTGGAGCTGGTCAGCCTGGCGATACTCGCGATCAAGCCCACGCCGGACACCGCCCGCGCCCTGGAGGCCAAGGTCCGCGAACAGATTCTCAAGGAAGCCGACGACGCCCTGTACCTGCGGCGCAACGCGGCGATCGAGCAGGAGCGTGCGATCAAGGAGAACGAGCTCAATACCGAGATCGCCGTCGAAACCAAGAAGCGTCAGATTCGTGAAACCCAGATGGACGCCGAGCGCGCTGTGCTCGAGAAGCGGTTGCAGATCCAGGCTCAGGAAATGCAGGGCAGCATCGTGCACGAGAAAGAAAACGAAGCGCTCACCGAACTGCGCGTCGCCAATGCGAAACGCGATGCCGACGCCAAGGCCTACGCCATGAACGCCCTGGTCAGAACGGTCAGCGGCGTCGACCCGAAGGTGCTGCAGGCGCTCGCGCTGGGCAGCGCGGAGCCAGGCACCATCATCGCGGCGGCCTTCCAGGAG
Organism: Tahibacter sp.; assembly: GCF_032229445.1. Classification (NCBI taxonomy): domain Bacteria; kingdom Pseudomonadati; phylum Pseudomonadota; class Gammaproteobacteria; order Lysobacterales; family Rhodanobacteraceae; genus Tahibacter; species Tahibacter sp. The sequence continues at coordinate 162,388 of NZ_JAVTWC010000115.1, read as the reverse complement.
CTGGCGCAGAACGCCAGCAAGATCGGCGAACTCAACATCTCGCCGGACCTGTTGCAGCAGCTCACCCGCCCGGCCGCCGCACCGTCGAGAAAATGAGCATGTCCCTGCAGCACCGGATCATTCTGGTGACGCGGCGCACGCGGCTCGAAGACCTGGTCGCCCGGCTCAACACGGTCGAGCAGGCCCGCTTCTATGTCGAGCACATGGGCGCAGACTTCTCCGACTACGAAGCCGAACAGGTCACGTATCGGCACGCCGTCGAACAGGCCGAGGCCGTGCTTTCCCGATTCGGACGCGTGCAGCGACTGGAGCGCAGCCTGGTGCCCAATTTCCTGTTTCCGCCGGACTGTCTGGTGGTCGTTGTCGGCCAGGACGGCCTCGTCGCGAACACGTTGAAGTACCTCAACGGCCAGCCCGTCATCGGCGTGAATCCGGACCGCACGCGCTGGGACGGCCTGCTGCTGCCGTTTGCCGTATCCGATCTTCGCCTGGTGGTGCCGGAAGCGCTGGCGCGCAAGCGGGCGACACGTTCGATCACCATGGCCTGCGTACGGCTGAACGACGGACAGGAACTGCATGCGGTCAACGACCTGTTCATCGGCCCCCGCTCGCACGTGTCGGCGCGCTATACCATCGAGATCGACGGCCGGACCGAATCTCACTCCTCCAGCGGCATCATCGTCTCCACTGGACTGGGATCCACGGGCTGGTTCCGCAGTCTCGTCACCGGCGCCATCGGCATGACGGGACTGACCGGTTCCGGCGAGCTGGCCGCGTTGCAGCAGACCGGTTTCGCGTGGGAGTCAAAGTTTCTCTACTTCACCGTACGCGAGCCGTTCCCGAGCCGGAACTCGCAAGCGACGCTGGTGTTCGGACGCGTGGGAACCGCAGACGTATTGCGGCTGACCTCGCAGATGCCGGACTACGGCGTCATTTTCAGCGACGGCGTCGAGCACGACTATCTGGCGTTCAACTCGGGCGCCATCGCCGACGTGAAGCTCGCCGCCCGCGAGGGCATGCTGGTGATCTGAGGCAGCCGTTTATGCTGCCGCTCCCGCCCGGCCAGGCGCCTGCGCTGCAGGCGTCTGGCCGGGTTCGATCGAGCATTTTTCCGGGTTACCCAAATGCGGCGCTTACGCGTCGGCGGTTTCCTTGTAGGCCTCGATTGGAATGCAGGCGCACATGATGTTCTTGTCGCCGTAGACGTTGTCGACGCGCGCGACCGGCGGCCAGTATTTCTGCTGCCGCAACACGGCCAGCGGAAACGCGGCGAGTTCGCGCGGGTAGGCATGGGTCCACTCGCTGCCGCAGACCGCGGTCGCGGTGTGAGGCGCGTGCTTGAGCGGGTTGTCCTCGCGGTCGAGCTTGCCCTCTTCCACCGCGCGGATTTCCTCGCGGATCGCGATCATCGCGTCGATGAAGCGGTCGAGTTCATGCTGCGATTCGCTCTCGGTCGGTTCGACCATCAGCGTGCCCGCGACCGGGAAGCTCAGGGTCGGCGCGTGGAAGCCGAAATCGATGAGACGCTTGGCCACGTCCTCGGCGCTGATGCCGGTGGCGTCCTTGAGCGGACGCAGATCGAGGATGCATTCGTGCGCGACGAGGCCGTTGCGGCCCATGTACAGCGTCTCGTAGTGCGGCGCGAGGCGCTTGGCGACGTAGTTGGCGTTGAGCAGCGCGACCTGGGTCGCCTTGCGCAGGCCGGCCGCGCCCATCAGCGTGACGTACATCCACGAGATCGGCAGGATCGAGGCGGAACCGAAGTTCGCCGCGCTGACCATGCCGACATCGCCTTCGGCGCCGAGCGTGCGCGGCAGGAACGGCGCGAGGTGTGACTTGACCGCGCAGGGACCGACGCCGGGGCCACCGCCGCCGTGCGGGATGCAGAAGGTCTTGTGCAGGTTGAGGTGCGACACGTCCGAGCCCCACTTGCCCGGCTTGGCCACGCCGACCAGCGCGTTCATGTTGGCGCCGTCGGTATACACCTGGCCGCCGTGCGCATGGATGATCTCGCAGATCTCGACCACTTCCTCCTCGAACACGCCGTGTGTGGACGGGTACGTCATCATGATCGCGGCGAGGCGGCTGCTGTATTTCTCGGCGTTGCGGCGGATGTCCTCGACATCGACGTTGCCGTTGGCATCGGTCTTGGTCACGACCACGGTCATGCCGCACATCTGCGCCGACGCCGGATTGGTGCCGTGAGCCGAATCGGGGATCAGGCAGATATCGCGATGGGCCTCGCCACGCGAACGGTGATACGCACGGATCGCGAGCAGCCCGGCGTATTCGCCCTGCGCGCCGGAATTCGGCTGCAGGCTGACCGCGTCGTAGCCGGTGCATTCGACCAGCATGGCCTCGAGGCTGTCGATCAGGGCCTTGTAGCCTTGGGTCTGTGAAGCCGGCGCCAGCGGATGGATATTGCCGAACTCGGGCCAGGTGACCGGAATCATTTCGGCGGTGGCATTGAGCTTCATGGTGCAGCTGCCCAGCGGAATCATGGTTCGGTCGAGCGCGAGATCCTTGTCGGCCAGCGTGCGCAGGTAGCGCAGCAACTCATGTTCGCTGTGGTGTGTGTTGAATACCGGATGCTGCAGGAACGTGCTGGTGCGCTTGAGGGCGGCCGGCAGCGCGTCGGCCGTGGCCGCGTCGAGCGCATCGATGTCGGCGATGCTGGCGCCGAACAGCCCGGCCAGCACGACGACCTCCGCGCGCGTCGCGGTTTCGTCGAGACTGATGCCGACGCTCTGCGCGTCGATGCGGCGCAGGTTGATACGCGCGGCCTCGGCCTTGGCCAGAATCGCATCGGCATCGATGCCGACGACGTGCAGCGTGTCGAAGAAATCGGGTCCGACGGTGACGCCGGCCGAACGCAGCGCCGCGGCCAGCACCGCACTCAGCCGATGCACGCGCGTGGCGATGCGGATCAGCCCTTCCGGGCCGTGGTAGACCGCGTACATGCTGGCCATCACGGCGAGCAGCACCTGCGCGGTGCAGATGTTCGAGGTGGCCTTCTCGCGGCGGATGTGCTGTTCGCGCGTCTGCAGCGTCAGGCGGTAGGCAGGCTTGCCACCGGCATCGACCGATACGCCGATCAGGCGGCCCGGCATCGAGCGCTTGTAGGCATCGCGGCAGGCCATGAAGGCCGCATGCGGACCGCCGAAGCCGAACGGCACGCCGAAGCGCTGGCTGTTGCCGACGACGATGTCCGCGCCCCACTCGCCCGGCGCGGCGATCAGCGTCAGCGCGAGCAGATCGGTCGCGACCGCGACGAGACCGCCGCGCGCATGCACCGCGTCGGACAGCGCGGCGTAGTCGTGGATCTGGCCGAAGGTATTGGGGTATTGCAGCAGCACGCCGAACGCGTCGAGGCCGGCCGCCTCGCTGTCGTCGCCGACGTGCAGCACGATGCCGAGCGGTTCGGCGCGGGTCTGCAGCAGTTCCAGCGTCTGCGGATGCACGCCGCGCGAGACGAAGAAGGTGTTGGAGCGGGACTTGGACGAACGCCTGGCCAGGGTCATGGCTTCGGCCGCGGCCGTGCCTTCGTCGAGCAGCGAGGCGTTTGCGATCTCCATGCCGGTGAGGTCGGCGCAGAGGGTCTGAAAATTGATCAGGGCCTCCATGCGGCCCTGCGAGATTTCCGCCTGGTACGGCGTATAGGCCGTGTACCAGGCCGGGTTCTCGAGAATGTTGCGCAGGATGACGTTGGGCGTGTGGGTGCCGTAGTACCCCTGGCCGATGAAGCTGCGGAACACCTGGTTCCGGTCCGCGATCGCGCGGATCTGGGCGATGGCCTCGACTTCGCTGACCGGGCTGGGCAGGGCCAGCGGGGCGGCGGACTTGATCGAGGCCGGCACGATCGCATCGGTCAGCGCGTCGAGCGAGGCATGGCCGATGGTGTCGAGCATGTGCGCGATCTCGACATCGTTCGGGCCGATGTGGCGCTCGAGGAAAGCGTCGTGATGCTCCAGCTCGCGCAGGGAGGGACGGGTGTTCTGGCTCATGGTAGGAACGTCCGAAAACGACGCGCAGGCCGCACGTCGGGGCGCCCCTCTGTCCTTTTGCCTGAGAGTTTGGAAGCGAGGTCGCTTCTTGCCCCTTCGGCGCCGGTTTGTACCGGTCTCTCCAGAGTGTTCGCGCGCGGTGGTATGGGAGCCTGAGCGATTACGGGCGTTGCGCCTTCGGCAGCGGGGTCAGCCGCTTCTCCCACCGGGTGCGTAGCTGCCGAGTATAGCCCCGGGCGCGGTAAGCGCGCGAGCCGGCGGCCTCAACCGTGCGGCAATTCCCGGGCGTTCGCAATGCCTCATCCAGCGCCGCGCCGGCGCACACGGCGAAGATCCCGTCCGCGCCCCGGCTGATGCACGGAAACCCAGGCTCTCACTCGTTTCTCACTGCCCGGTTGCTTCCGAACTCCCCGCTCGCTTCAAAGGATGCACGCGGCAGACTGCGGGTCATCACAAACGGCTCATTTCCTTTTCTTCGCAAATGACTAAAAATCCACCCCGGCACGCCAGCCGGAATCAGGGTCCGAAACGCGCCATGCCTCTATCCCCACCATCACGTCTGCAAACCACACGTCTGCACACCGCGCTGGACGCAATCAGCGAACCTCTGGTGCTGTTGCGCGACGCGGCCATCGTGCATGCGAACTCCGCCGCTTTGCGCCTGGCGGAAAACCTCGCCGGCGGGCAGGGCAATCCGGAACTGTGCCTGCGTGACCTCGTGGAACGCTGCCAGGCCGATGCCAGCAGCCGCTCCGTCGTCGTGCCGCTGGCTACGGACGAGTCCGTCACAAGTGCGCTCGTGATGCTGCTCGACTACGAGCCGGCCGAGAATCTGCCACGCGACAGCAACGAGCTGGAGATGGCGCTGGCCCGTCTCAACACGGTGCAGGAACAGCTCGTGCAGTCGGAAAAGATGGCCTCGCTGGGCCAGCTCGCCGCGGGCATCGCGCACGAGATCAACAACCCTATCGGCTACATCCACTCCAACCTCGGCACGCTGCAGGAGTACCTCAACAACCTGTTCGGGCTGATCGAGTGCTACGAAGCGGCCCTCTCACAGCACGGACCGATGACCACCGAGCGTCGCGCCGAGGTCGCAGAGCGCAAGCGCGCGATCGATTTCGCCTTTCTCGTGCAGGATCTGCCGCCGCTGCTGGCCGAGTCGCGCGAAGGCATCGACCGGGTGCGCCGCATCGTGCAGGACCTGCGCGACTTCTCGCGCGTCGACCGCATGGAAACCTGGTCGCTGTATGACCTGCACCGCGGCCTGGACAGCACGCTCGGTATCGTCTGGAACGAGATCAAGTACAAGGCCGACGTGCGCAAGGAATACGGCAACCTGCCGCTGGTCGAATGCCTGCCCTCGCAGATGAATCAGGTATTCGTGAACATGCTGGTGAACGCGGCCCAGGCAATCGAGCAGCACGGCGAGATCGTGGTCCGCACCGGTATCGAGCCGGACAAGGTCTGGATCGAGATCGGCGACAATGGCAGCGGCATCGCGCCGGACAACCTCAAGCGCATCTTCGATCCGTTCTTCACTACCAAGCCGGTCGGCAAAGGCACCGGCCTGGGCCTGTCCATCTCCTATGGCATCGTGCGCAAGCACGGCGGCGACATCGCCGTCGACAGCCCACCCGGCCGCGGCACCACGTTCCGCATTACCCTGCCGCAGCGGCAGACCTGACTACCGCCCGCCAGGAGAACCTCCATGTACCGCGTGCTCATCGTCGACGACGAACCGAACATCCTCACCGCACTGCGCCGCAACCTGTCGAACATACCGACCAGCATGCTCGACGGCGAACGCCTGGAGCTGATCCCGGCCAACAGTCCCGACGACGCGCTGCAGCTCGCGGTGGACGAGAATTTCGATCTCGTGATCTCCGACCTGCGCATGCCCGGCATCAACGGCGTGGACCTGCTCGCCGAGATCGGCGCACGCCAGCCCAACATCGCACGTATCCTCATGAGCGGCTACGCCGACCTCGAGGCCATCGTCAACGCAGTGAACCAGGCGCGCATCTTCCGGTTCATCCCCAAGCCCTGGGACGACAACGACCTGCGCATGGCTGTGGTGCAGGCGCTGCACTACCGCGCCGTGATCCTCGAGAACCAGCGCCTCGCCGATCTCGTGCGTTCGCAGCGCGGCCAGCTCGAACGGCACGCGGCCGAACTGCACCGGCTAGAGATGGAGCATCCGGGCATCACGCGTCTGGAGCGCGACGAGACCGGCGCGATCTATATCGACGAGGACGATCTGTAAGCGGAGTAGTGCCAGAGCCATCGCCGGCCGGCCGCAGCGGGGTCTGCGGTACGCGGATGCGCGATCCTCGCTTGTCCCCTTTGGCACCGCTTTGGCGTTCTCCGCTATGTCTCCGGCAATCAGCGGGTCGCCCCATGCTACTTCGTCTCGTCATGCTGGCCAGCTTCGCGCTGGGCTCGGTCGCGCAGGCCGCGACCATCACGGTCACGACGTCGACCGATGAATTCGGGGAGGACGCGGAGGACTGCAGCCTGCGCGAAGCGCTGCAAGCCGCCATCACCGATGCCGCGTTCGGCGGCTGTATCGCCGGTTCCGCGCTGCTCGACACGATCCAGCTCAGCGGATCGACCTACTCGATCACGCGCGCAGGCGCCAACGAAGATGCGAATGCAACCGGCGACTTCGATGTCTCCGGCAACAGCATCATCATTGTGCAGGGCGTGGGGGCACAGCGCACGACGCTCGACGGCGCGGGGCTGGATCGCGTCATCGACGTCGCCAGCAGCGCGGACAGTCAGCTCTTTCTGCTCGATCTCACGGTACGCGGCGGTGACTCGGGCAACGGCGACGGCGGCGGCATCCGCATGCGCGGCGAGACGCTCATCGTGCGACGCAGCCATATTGCGGACAACACCGGGCGTATCGGCGGCGGTATCTATGCAACGGCAGCCGCCGGCGACGTACAGGTGATCGAAAGCGCCGTGACGCGTAACGTCGCTAACGGCCTGGGCGGCGGCATCCACAGCTCGGGCACGCTGAAGCTCGTCAACGCGACGATCAGCGAAAACCGCTCGACGTCGCTCGGCGGCGGGCTGTCCTCGTCCGGCACCAGCAGCCTCAAGAGCGTGACGATCGCGTTCAATTCAGCCGAGACCTACGGCGGCGCCTATTTCTCGGCCGGCAGCGCGACGATCGACAACTCGCTGTTCGCCAACAACGGCCAGCAGGGGGGCCTCAACGACGCCGCGGCCGATCTGCGCTGTTCGATCACCGCAGCCAGCGGCGGCTATAACTCCTATATGAGACGCGACTGTCCGTTCACGCCGTTCCGGACCAGTGACCGTCAGGAAGACCCACGACTGTCCACGCTGGTCGATGCCGGCCGCGGCACACCCGTGCACGTGCTGATGAAAGACAGCCCGGTCATCGGCACCGGCTCGCCGCCGCCGTTCGACGGTACGGACGCGCGCTGCCCCTCGTCCGATCAGCGCGGCGTCGCGCGCATGGAATGCGATCGCGGCGCGTTCGAGCTGCGCTATACCTATGTCGTCACCAACACCGCCGACGCAGAGGACAGCAACGTCGGCAACGGCGTCTGCCTGAGCACGCTGGGCGGGTGCACCCTGCGCGCTGCGATCCAGGAAGCCGGCGCAAGCGACCAGTTCGCCGTCATCGACGTGCGTGACGGTGTCTACGAACTCAACATTCCCGGCGCCGACGAGGATCTCGGCGAAACCGGCGATCTGGACCTGAAAGGTCTGGATCGCGCCGCGCGCGTGCTGATCGGCAGCGGTGCCGATCGCGTGATCATCCGCAACACCACGGGCGACCGCGTGTTCGACACGTCGAGCAACTCCGGCCTCAACGTGCCGATCGGGCTGTTCGGCCTGCGCATCATGGGCGGCAACCACACGGCCACGTCGTCGGGGGTCACCGGCGGCGGCGGCATGCGCCTGCGCGCGGTCGGGAACACGACCATCGATCAGGTCTGGTTCGATCGCAATCACACGACCGGCTACGGCGGTGGGCTGAACTTCATCGATTCCTCGTCAGGCGCGACCGCACGCATCACACGCAGCGCGTTCACGCGCAATTCGGCCGACGAGGACGGCGGCGGCGCGCTGCTGTCCCAAGGCGATCCGCTGACGGTCAGCAACACGCTGTTCGCTGACAACACCAGCGGCGGCCGTGCCGCCGGCGTGCGATTCTCCAATTCGCGGGTCGCCGATTTTGCCTATTCGACGGTCACGCGCAATCGCTCGGCGACGTCTGGCGGCGGCTTCGAGGCCGACGGCTCGGTCGTTCTGACTGGCATCATCTCGGCCGGCAATCGCGACTCCGGTGTCGGCGCGACATACCCGGACTGCGCCGCGGGCTCGGCCCAGAGCGTGTCGTCCGCCGGTTACAACATCATCGGTGTCGCCGGCACCAATGGTTGCCCCATGTCGGGCGACACGACCGGCAACCAGATCGGCGTGAACGCTCCGCTGTCGTCCGTCGGCATGATCGGCTACGCAATGCCTTACGTCGGCGTGCAGCCGGGCAATCCGGCCCTCGAGGGTGTACCGCGCAACGATTGCGTGCTGCCGGATGCACGCTTCGAGAAGACCGATATGTTTTCCAGCGAAAGACCCGGTGCCGTCGCGCAGTTCTGCACCGGCGGCGCGGTCGAGGGCCTCTCCGAACTGATATTCGCCGACGGGTTTGGCAGCGAATACGTCGGTGAGTGAGCCTGCGCCGCTACAACGCGCCAGGAGTCGTCAACCCGCCGCCATGCGGAACGCTTCGCGCACCATGCGGCGCAGTTCCTCGTCGTCCCAGGGCTTGGCCACGTAGCGATACACCGCGCCGCGGTTGACCGCTTCGGTCAACGAGGCGAAATCGCTGTAGCCGCTCAGGATGAGGCGTACGGTGTCGGGATACAGATCCTTGACGCGGCTGAGGAACTCGGTGCCGCTAATGTCCGGCATGCGCTGGTCGGAGATGATGACCTGCACCGGCTGCGCGGCGAGGATCTCGAAGGCCTGGCGCGCATTGGTCGCGGTCTCGATGTTGTAGCCGTCGCGGCGCAGCAGGCGCACGAGCGCACGCAGCACGTTCTCCTCGTCGTCGAGCAGCAGCAGCGTTTCGGTGCTGCTCGGCCGCGCGAGTTCGGTATCAGCGTCCTGGCGCAGATAGCGACGGCGCAGCACGTCGAAGGTCTGCGCCTCGGGCATGGGCAGGCAGAAGTAGTTACCCTGGAACTGGTCACATTCGCTGCGGCGCAGGAACGCGGCCTGGCCGATGGTTTCCACGCCTTCGGCGCTGACCGTCATGCCGAGCTGGTGGCCGAGCGCGATCACCGCGCGGCAGATGCCCGCCGAGCCCGGGTCCGTGATGATATCGCGCACGAAGGACTGGTCGATCTTGAGCTTGTCGATCGGAAACTGGCGCAGATAGTTGAGGCTGGAATAGCCCGAGCCGAAATCATCCAGTGACAGGCTGACGCCGAGCGCCTTGAGCGAGCGCATCGCAACGATGACGCGCTCGACATGGGCCATGACCATGGACTCGGTCAGTTCCAGCTCGAGATAGCGCGGCGGCAGGCGCGAGACCTCGAGCGCACGCCGCACGCGCTCGAGGAAATCCGGCCGCTGCAGCTGCAATGCCGACACATTCACCGCGACGGTGAAATCGGCCAGGCCGCTGTCGAGCCATTCGCGCGCCTTGCGGCAGGCCGATTCCAATACCCACTGCCCGAGTTCGACGATGATGCCGAGTTCCTCGGCGACCGGGATGAAGCGGCCTGGCGGCAGCAGGCCGTGCACCGGGCTGTTCCAGCGCACCAGCGCCTCGACGCCGCGCACCTGCCAGTCGTGCGCGCCGATCTGCGGCTGGAAGTGCAGCACGAGTTCCTCGTTCGCGATCGCGGCGCGCAGGCCGGAGCCGAGTTCGCGCCGGTCCTTGAGCGCCTGCGACTGCTCGTTGGAGAACGACGCGACCGCGTTGCGGCCCTCGTCCTTGGCCCTGATCATCGCGGCTTCGGCCTGCTGCACCAGTTCGAGCGCAGCGGTGCCGTTCTCGGGAAAACAGCTGACACCGACGCTACAGGTCAGGAATACCTGCTGCAGACCCAGGTTGATCGGCTGCTCGATCAACAGGCGCAGCGCTTCGCCGAGTTCCTGCTGGTCCGGCGCGTCGATGCCGTCGGATCGCACGACCAGGAACTCGTCGCCGGCGATGCGCGCGACCTTGCCCTGCTCGCCGACCGAATCGAGCAGGCGCTGCGCGACGGTGCGCAGCACCTGGTCGCCGATCGCGTGGCCGCGCGAATCGTTGATCAGGCGAAAGCGGTCCAGATCGAGGTAAAACACGCTGACGCGGCTACCGCGCAGCGCAGCGCCGGCCAGCCATGCGCTCAGGAACGTCTCGATCTGCTCGATGCGCGGCAGGCCGGTGACCGTATCATGACTGGCGAGATGGGCCAGTTCGTTCTCATAGCGGCGCCGTTCGGTGATGTCGCGCGCGACCGCGAAGATGCGCTGGTCCGGCGTCAGCGAGGCGGTCCACTCGAGCCAGTGGATTTCGCCGTCGGCGTCGATCCAGCGGTTGACGAAGGCATCGACCCGGCCTTGCGAGAGTATCTGTGCCGTCGCCGCGTCGGTGATGGCGAAATCGTCCGGGTGCGCGTGATCGCGCCAGTTGCTCATGAACAGCTCTTCGGCGCTGCGCCGCAACAGGCGCGTCGTGGCCGTGTTGAACTGGAACAGATGGCCCTTCGCGTCGACGATGACGAACAGTTCCAGCGACAGTGCGAAGAAGCGGTCGCGCTCCAGCCGCGCCTGCTCGGCCAGCAGCCGCTCGCTGATGTCGCGGAACACCACGACCGCGCCGGTCGCGCGGCCGTACAGATGCAGCGGCGAGGCGACCAGATCGACCGGGATGCGCCGACCGTCGCGTGCAATGAATTCGCTGTGCTCGCTGATGCGGCTGTCGAGCAGCAGGGCCCGCGCAGCCGGACCCGGCGCCTCGGGATGCGGCACGGCGAAGCGGCTCTCCGCTGCACAATCCTGCAGCTCGGCGGCTTCCCAGCCGAGGATCTCGCTCGCCGCCGGGTTGATGAAGGTCAGGCGGCCGTCGCGGTCGATCGCATACAGGCCTTCGCCGATGCTGGCCGTCATCGCGTGCACGAACGCGAGCTGGTGCGCGATGTCGCGCTCGGCTTCGCGCAGGCTGTGATGCAGCCACACCCGCTGCACGTTGCTGACGCTCAGTTGCGCGAACTGCATCAGCAGCACTTCGTCATCATCATCGAAGGTGCTGTCGCGCGGGCCGAACCACTCCAGCGTACCCACGACAGCACCGTCGTCGGCGCGCAGACTCATGCCGAGCCAGCGTCCTCGCGCGTTCTCACCGTCGGAGGCGGGGAAACTCCAGTCCGCGCGCTGCGGCTCGACCAGGCCCGCAGCATGCCGGCGCAGTTCGGCCGGCAGCAGGCGCGCCTGCTCGGCCTGGGGCGGTTTGGTCAGGACTACGACGACCTCGCTGCCGTGCTGCTGCGCTGCAACCGGCTGCAGGCTCAGGCGTACGAAATCGACGCCGGCGATTGTGACCATCGAACGCGCGAGCTGCAGCAACAGTCCCTGGACGTCGTCGATGGCCGAGCTGTCGATCGCGGCGCGGTTGAGCTCCAGTAACTGGTCGCGTCGCAGCAGCGACTGCTCATAGGTGCGGCGCAGCGCGCGCTCGGAGGCGCGGAACCGCGTCACGTCACGCGCGATCACGAACAGCCCGCTGCTGCGCGCGCGGTCGCGCAGCGGCACCAGGATCAGCTCGAGTTCGCGCGGCCGCGCGCCACCGGGCCGCAGCGCGGTCGCTTCCATCGATTGGGCGATGCCGCGCAGCACCGACGGCAGACGCATCTGCAGCGAAGCCTGCGTGGCTTCGTCGAACAGCGCGCTCAGGGGCTGGCCGTGCATGTCGTCGGCGCCGAGGCCGAACGTCTGCCGTGCGGCTTCATTGCCGCTGCGGATGTGCCAGTCCGCATCGATGTGGAGGACTGCGTCGGGATGGTTGTCGAGCAGGGAGCGGTACAGCTCGCGCCCCTGCTGCAGACGCGCCACCGCCGAGTCGCGCTGGAAAATCAACCCGGCGATGGTCGCGCCGACACGGGCCAGGGTCTGCGCAGACGAGTCGGCTTCGCTGCGATCGCTCAGCGCAATCAGTAATTGGCCGATGCGCAGGCCGTCGACGTCGTGCAGCGGCTCGATCCACAGGCCGCGGAATCCAGCGGCGCGCGCGAACTCATCCCAGCGCGGTGTCGCGGCCCCTTGCTCGAGCGGGAACCAGCCTTCAGCCCGGTCCAGTTCGCCATCGTCGCCGAGTACCGTATATAGCGCCGCAGTCGCCAGGCCGCCGCCACCGCCGCTCCAGAGAAACGGTTCGCCGTCGGCGCGCACGACCAGTGCAATGGCCGCCTCGGGGAACTCCAGCCGCAGCAGCTCCGCCAGTTCGCTCAGCACGCGCTCGCGCACGGCTCCGATCGCCAACAGGCGCAGGATCTCGTTCTGCCGCCGCAGCCATTGCGCGCCGTGCCGCATCCGAATCGAACCGCCCATGACCGGAATCGCCCCCCGCAGGTTGTCGAAAAAACCTCGCGCTTTTTTCCGATCGTCGCCCTGTCGATCGCACGAACAAACTATCGATCGGCGCCTGCCGTCGTTTTTCGACCGGGCGCGCGACGCCGAGAAATATACACGTTCACGGCAGTGTTTCGGTCCGGACTGCCGGCGCCGACGGCTGCATCACATCACGTAACGTCGATTGCAGACGCGCATGCACCTGCACGAAGGAACGCCACAGGAAGGCGGCCAGCGCCGCCGCCACGAGCAGCAGCAGCACGAGCACGCCGAGCGACGGCAGGATGGCCGAACCCAGCGCCATGACGAGCACGGCCAGTATCACGAGCACGGCGAGCGGAATCATCTTGCCGAGCACGCGGCGCAAGGCATACGTGCGTGCGCCGGCGACGCCGTCGCGGATGCCGAGCTCAGCCAGCACCATGCCGAGCGCATCGGCTTTTCGATACGCCGCGATCAGCATAGGCAGCGAAACGAACAGCGCCAGCGACCACAGCACGCTGCGCCGCAGCGTCTCGCCGGCAGTCCATTGCGGCAACCATTCGAGCATGCGCGGCTTGAGCCAGGCCGCGCCGAGAAATACCGCGACGATCAGGGCCATGTTGATGACGATGTGCAGCACGAGGCGGCGCAGCATCTGCGCAATCGCGGCGTTTTCCTCCTCGGGCCTGAGTCCGGCGATCCAGTGCTGGTACGCGATCATCAGCGCGCGCACCTTGCGCGGCAGCAGGCTGTCGGTGCGCTCGGCGATGCGGTCTGACGAGCGCATCAGGTACGGCGTGACGAATGCGGTGAGCACCGAAGCGGCGACCGCGATCGGGTACAGGAATTCGCTGGTCACGCCGCTCGCGAGGCCGACGCCGGCGATGACGAAGGAGAACTCGCCGATCTGCGCGAGTCCCAGCCCGGCGCGCAGCGCCGTACGGCCATCGTTGCCGGCGATCACGCCGCCGAACGTGACGGCCAGGGTCTTGCCGACGATCACGACCGCGGCGACGAGCGCGACCGGCACCGCGTAGCGGACCAGCAGGTGCGGATCGATCAGCATGCCGATCGCGACGAAGAACAGCGCACCGAACATGTCGCGCACCGGTTCGATCAGGTGCTCCACGCGCCTGGCCGCGCGGGCCTCGGCCACGATGGCGCCGGCGACGAAACCGCCGAGCGCCACGCTGAACCCTGCCGACTCGGCGAGCAGGGCCGCGCCGAAGCAGATCCCGAGTGAGGTGACCAGCAGCATTTCGCTGCGTCCCGAGGCGGCGACATGGTCGACCAGACGCGGCAGCAACAGCAGGCCCAGCACCAGCGCAACGACGATGAACAGGCTCAGCCGGCCCAGCGTTGCCAGCGCGCGTCCCGGCTCCACCGCCCCGCTGATCGCGATGCCGGAGAGCACCGCAATCAGCACGATCGCGAAGATGTCTTCGATCACGAGAATCCCGAACACCAGACGCGCGAAGCGCTCCTGCTTGTGGCCAGACTCGTGGATCGCGCGCAACACCAGCATGGTCGAGGAGATCGCCATCATCGCGCCGAGGAACAGCGCGTCCATGGTGCGCCAGCCGAACCAGCGCCCGAGCTCGTAGCCGGCCCAGAGCATCAGCATCACTTCCACACCGGTCGCGACCAATGCTGCGACACCGACCTCGCGCAGGCGACGCAGGCTGAACTCCAGGCCCAGCGAAAACATCAGCAGCACCACGCCCAGGTCGGCAAAGCTGCGGATGGTCTGTTCGTTCGTGATCAGTGCGAACGGCGGCGTGTACGGGCCGATGACCACGCCGGCGAGGATGTAGCCCAGCACCACGGGCTGACGCAGCCGGTGGAACAGCAGGGTCGTGCAGCCCGCCACGACCATGATGACGGCGAGATCCTTGAGGAATTCGTTCGCGTGCATGGCACCGTCTTACAGTGACCGCAGCGCCGCGGCAAGGATAGTGCCTGGCATGTGAGCGTCGAACGCCGCGGGTCACACGCCTGCAAAAAATTTTGCGCTAAGGGGTTGACGCTGACGGGTCCGCTCCCTAAGATTCCGCTCCTCTCGCGAGGGGGCCATAGCTCAGCTGGGAGAGCGCTACAATGGCATTGTAGAGGTCGTCGGTTCGATCCCGACTGGCTCCACCAAGAGTTTCATGCAAGTGCGGCATGAGTTTCGAAAGGTTACGTCCCCATCGTCTAGAGGCCTAGGACATTACCCTTTCACGGTAGCGACCGGGGTTCGAATCCCCGTGGGGACGCCAATCAAAAGGAACGCAGGACGCGTTCCGCTCCAAGTGAAAGTTGGAGCAAAAGCAACAAAGGAATTGTTGTGAGTTCAAGGAGTGGTAGTTCAGTCGGTTAGAATATCGGCCTGTCACGCCGAGGGTCGCGGGTTCGAGTCCCGTCCACTCCGCCAGCTGACAAGAACCCGCCTCACGGCGGGTTTTTTGTTGTCTCCGATTTTTGTCTGCCATTTCAGCGGCGACAGCCGCGACGCTCGCGCTGCTCACGTTGAACCGGCATCACGACCGCGCGGACCGCGCACGGCCCGCTACACGATCAGCCCTGTTGCCGCCTGCTCATCGGCGCGAGGCGATCCGGTGGCAGCGGCTGCAGGGTTCCTACCGAATGTCCCTGCTCGCCGAGGTATTCCAGCCAGCGCGTAAGGAACGCGTTCATGCGCAGGCGGTGCTGGAACACGGTCGGCGCCGGCGGATACGGACCAAGCACGTCGATGAGGTGACGTCCCGGATGGCAATGGGTCGCCTCGGCAAGGTGGGCGTCCTGGTACAGACGCAGCCAGGCCGACGGCGAGAGTTCGGCGTTGGTGCTGTCGCGCAGTACGTAATTGAGGCGCAGCTCCACCGTGTAGCGGTGCTGCTCGACGAGATCCAGGCGCACGTCGAGGCCGTCGTCGATGGAGGAGAGATAGCTGCCCTGGGCCAGCCGCTGCGGTGCGAACAGGCGCACGAGGCGCGCGTGGTTTTCCGCGTACAGCCCCATCAGGTAGGCGAAGCGTCCGGGAAACAGTTTCAGTGGTTTGTCGGCGAGCGTGCTCATGCGACCGATCATAGCAGCGGCCCACAGCACGACCAGACTGCCGCCCGTCGCCGCGGACTGCTACGATGGGCTTCCCCGCGGCCTCCGTCTTTTTTGACGCCACGCCGGGCTACGTGTAAACAAGCGGCGCGCCGGACACCGCCGACCCACACTCGTTTCTCACTCGCCCCCTACTTTCCTGACCCTAGAACATGTGCCGCTCGATGCCGAGCGCCGACAGGATCTTGCTCGCGATCTCCTCGATCGAGGTATGCGTCGTGTTCTGCACCGGGATGTTTTCGCGCTTGAACAGCTTGTCGGCCTGGGCCAGTTCCCAGCGGCACTGCTCCAACGTCGCGTAGCGGCTATTTGGACGGCGGTTCTCGCGCACGTGCGCCAGACGCTGCGCATCGATCGACAGTCCGTAGAGGCGATTGCGATACGGCCGCAGGCGCACCGGCAGCTCCATCTTCTCGAGATCGTCGTCGGTCAGCGGATAGTTGGCTGCCTTCACGCCGTAGTGCAGCGCCATGTAGAGGCAGGTCGGCGTCTTGCCCGAACGCGATACGCCGACGAGGATCATTTCCGCATCCGCGTAGTTGGTCGACACGCCGTCGTCGTGCGACAGCGCATAGTTGGTCGCGTTGATGCGCTCTTCATACTCGGCGAAATTGACCAGCCCATGCGCCTTGTTGACGTGGCGCGCGCGCATCGTGCCCAGTTCCTGCTCCAGCGGACCGATGAAGGGCGCGAACACGTCCACCATGAGCGCACCGCTCGTGGTCAGCACCTCAGTCAGCACCGGATCGATCACGGTATTGATCACGATCGGCCGCGCGCCGGTCTGCGCATGGCAGGTCTTGATGCGGATCGCAGCGGCCTGAGCCTTGACCTCGTCGTCGACGAATGGAATGCGGAAGGTGTCGAAATCGATGCCGTCGAACTGGGTCAGCACCGAATGGCCGACGGTCTCGGCCGTGATGCCGGTACCGTCGGATATGAAATAGATGGTTCTGCGCATGAGGCGCCCTGAGCCGGGAGACCATGCAAGAGTACGCGTGCTTAGCGGGAATCGGGAATCGTAAGAGCTAACCCGGAAAAGCCCGCGGCTTTGAGGCGAGGGTTGGGCTCAGCTCGGCTACGCCTGCAACGATTCTCGATTCCCCCGCCCCCCTTCCCCGCTCTACCGCAGTGCACAACTTGTTTCCCTCGTCGCGAACCCGGAAAATCGAGCGTCTTTTTCGACGCCGGCGCCCGTCGGCGGATCTGAAGCTCGCCGCACACCTCATCCACGCCCGCCCCGACCCGGCGGCCTTGGTGGCGGTCCCGCGCAGCGGCAGGTTGCGCAGGGCCCGGCGGCGCATCCCTACCGCAATCCGGAGATTGACCTTGAGCGACCTGGTGCTTTGGCTGGACAACCTGCGACTCTCCGACCTGGGCAAGGTCGGGGGCAAGAATTCGTCGCTGGGCGAGATGATCGGCAACCTCGCCAAGCTCGGCGTCTCCGTACCAGGCGGCTTCGCCACCACCGCGTACGCCTTCCAGCAGTTCATCGCGCAGAGCGGCCTCGCCGATCGGGTGCAGCAGCGCCTCGCCGATCTCGACGTCGAGGACGTCGACGCGCTGAACCTCGCGGGCGCCGAGATCCGCCGCTGGGTGGTCGAAACCCCGCTGCTGCCGGAATTCGATCGCGAAGTCCGCGCCGCCTACGCCAAGCTCAGCGCCGATGCCGGTGGCAGCGACGTCTCCGTCGCAGTGCGCTCGTCGGCCACGGCCGAAGACCTGCCGGACGCCTCGTTCGCAGGCCAGCAGGAAACCTTCCTCAACGTCACCGGCGCGGACGACGTGATCCACAAGGTCAAGGAAGTCTTCGCCTCGCTCTACAACGACCGCGCGATCGCCTATCGCGTGCATCACGGCTTCAAGCACGAGGACGTGTTCCTCTCCGCCGGCGTGCAGCTCATGGTGCGCTCCGACGTCGGCTCCTCCGGCGTGCTGTTCACGCTCGACACCGAATCGGGTTTCCGCGACGTGGTGTTCGTAACCGGCAGCTACGGCCTAGGCGAAATGGTCGTGCAGGGTGCGGTGAATCCCGACGAGTTCTACGTGTACAAGCCCACGCTGAGCCGGGGCCTGCCCGCGATCCTGCGGCGCCAGGCCGGCGCCAAGCAGCAGCGCATGGTGTATTCGGACACGCCGGGCGAACGCGTGCGCATCGAGGAGACGCCGGCCGCCGACCGCGCGCGCTTCTGCCTCAGCGACGCCGACGTGCACGAACTCGCCAGGCAGTCGCTCGTGATCGAGCAGCACTACGGCCGTCCCATGGACATCGAATGGGCCAAGGATGGCGTCACCGGCAAGCTCTACATCGTGCAGGCGCGCCCCGAAACGGTGAAGTCACGCGGGCGCGCCGCGCAGATCGAGCGTTTCCATCTGCGCGGCCACAGCAGCGTGTTGTGCGAAGGCCGCGCGATCGGCCAGAAAATTGGTTCCGGCACGGCCAAGGTGATCCGCACACTCGCCGATATGAGCCGCGTGCAGCCGGGCGACGTGCTCGTCGCCGACATGACCGACCCCGACTGGGAGCCGGTAATGAAGCGCGCCGCCGCGATCGTCACCAACCGCGGCGGCCGCACCTGCCATGCGGCGATCATCGCGCGCGAGCTGGGCGTGCCGGCCGTGGTCGGCTGCGGCAACGCGCTCGACTCGATCCCCGACGGCGCCGAAGTGACCGTGTCCTGCGCCGAGGGCGATACGGGACTGATCTACTCGGGACTGCTCGAGTTCGAGCGCATCACGGCCGATCTCGATGCGATGCCGCCGGCACCGCTGAAGATCATGATGAACGTCGCCAACCCGGAGCGCGCGTTCGATTTCGCGATGCTGCCGAATGCCGGCGTGGGCCTCGCCCGGCTCGAGATGATCATCAACAGTCACATCGGCCTGCACCCCAAGGCGCTGATCGAATACAAGAAGCAGGATGCGGAGACCCGGCGCAAGATCGACGAGCGCATCAACGGCGCCGATCCGGTCGAGTTCTACGTCGACCGTCTCGCCGAAGGCATCGCGACGATCACCGCGGCATTCGCGCCGAATCCGGTCATCGTGCGCCTGTCGGATTTCAAGTCCAACGAATACGCCAACCTCATCGGCGGCGCACGCTACGAGCCGCACGAAGAGAACCCGATGATCGGTTTCCGCGGCGCGGCGCGCTACGTGGACCCGTCGTTCAAGGACTGCTTCGCGCTGGAATGCCGCGCGATGAAGCGCGTGCGCGAGGACATGGGGCTGACCAACGCCTGGGTCATGATCCCGTTCGTGCGCACGCTGGACGAAGGCCGCAAGGTCATCGAGGTTCTGGCCGAGAACGGCCTCCGGCGCGGCGAGAACGGCCTCAAGCTCATCATGATGTGCGAGCTGCCGTCCAACGCGCTGCTGGCCGAGGAGTTCCTTGAAATTTTCGACGGATTTTCTATAGGTTCGAACGACCTGACCCAGCTGACCCTGGGCCTGGACCGCGACTCGGCCATCGTGTCGCACCTGTTCGACGAGCGCGACCCGGCGGTCAAGAAACTGCTGTCGATGGCGATCCGGACCGCCAAGGCCAAGGGCAAGTACATCGGCATCTGCGGCCAGGGACCCTCGGACCATCCGGACCTCGCGCTGTGGCTCATGGAGCAGGGCATCGAGTCGGTGTCGCTGAATCCCGACACCGTCGTCGATACCTGGCTGAAGCTGGCCAAGGCGAAAGGATGAGGAAAGAGTGAGAAGGAGTGAGAAAAGAGTAGCGCGCTCTCTTTTCTCACTCCTCTCCTCCTCTTTCCTCGCTCATCCATGCGCCTCTGGGTCGATGCCGACGCCTGTCCGAACGTCATCAAGGACATCATTTTCCGCGCCGCCGATCGCGTCGGCGTGGAAACCATCCTCGTGGCCAACCAGTACGTGCGCACGCCGCCGTCGCCGCACATCCGATCGATGCAGGTCCCTGGCGGTTTCGACGCGGCAGACGACGCGATCGTGGCGCGCGTCGAACCCGGTGATCTCGTCGTCACCGCGGACATTCCGCTGGCCTCGGCCGCGATCGGCAAGGGCGCGCTCGCGCTCAATCCGCGCGGCGAGCTGTACACCGCCGACAGCATCGCGCAGCGCCTGAGCATGCGCAATTTCATGGACGAACTGCGCGGTGCCGGCGTCGATACCGGCGGTCCCGCGACGTTCCACGCACGCGACCGTCAGGCGTTCGCCAACCAGCTCGACAGCCTGCTACGACGAGTAACGAGTGAGGAAAAGTGAGTAAAAAGTAGGAAGAAGCGACAAAGAATGAACAGGCGGCGACGACTCGTTTCTCACCTCTCTCACTCACCACTGCCAGCAAGTCAGCGTCGCTTGCGAAAGAACGCGCGCAGCAACGCGCCGGATTCCTCCGCGGAGACGCCGGCAACCACGTCGATGCGATGGTTGTGCCGTTCGGAGATCAGCGTGTCGAACACGCTGCCGGCCGCGCCCGTCTTGGGGTCGCTCGCGCCGTAGACCACGCGCGCGACGCGCGCATGGACCAGCGCCATCGAACACATCGCGCACGGTTCCAGCGTCACGTACAGCGTGGCACCGGGAAAGCGATAGTTGCCGACGCGCCGGCCCGCATCTCGCAGGGCCTGGATCTCGGCATGCGCGCTCGGATCGTTGAGACCGATGTTGTGATTGTGGCCTTCGCCGACCAGTAGGCCGTCGACCACCAGCACCGCGCCGACCGGCACCTCGCCATGCTGCTCCTCCGCGCGGCGCGCGAGTTCCAGCGCGTACTGCATCCAGCGCAGGTCAGTGTCGGCAGCGGTGTTGTCGGCCATGCACGGAACTCCAGCGGGGCAACGCGGCGTATCGGGGGGCGCGCAGGATAGCGGATGCGTCCGGCGCGCGGGTGAGCGTGAACTCAGGGATGAGGAGTGAGAAAACAGTGGTCATCTGCTTTTGTCACTCCTGCTCCCTGTTTTCGAGACTTCCAAGCCAGGCCTGCTGCGCGGCACGCACGCGCGCGAACGCCATGACGAGCTGCGCCCAGGCGACCCGGTCCAGCGTCGCCGGCCTTTCGATCGCGCCGAGGCGCCGGCGCACCGGCGCGCCGGCGAACACGACGGCGTTGCCGTGGTCCGCATCGTCGGCAACGAAGACCGCATCGGCGAATTGCGCGCGCAGGCGCCGCAGGAACAGATCGAAGCCTGGATCGCTGCGATCGAGATTCACGACGAGCACGCCGCGCGCCCGCAGCGCAGTGCGGCAGGCAGCGGCGAAGTCCACTGAACGCAGCCGCGCCGGCATGCCGGCCTCGTCGTAGCCGTCGAGCAGGATCGCGTCGAAGGTGCGCGTCGCTGCTGCGACGAAGGCGACGCCGTCGCCGAGACGGATGCGCAGGCGGCCGTCGTCGCGCGGGATCGCGAAGGCATCGCGCAACGCGATCACGCGCGCGTCGAGTTCGACCACGTCGATGCGCGCACTGGCTACATGACGATGGCAGAATTTCGCCAGCGAGCCGCCACCGAGGCCGACCACGCCGATGCGCCGGGGCGTGGCGCCGAACAGCAGGAAACCCATCATGACGCAGGTGTAGTCGAATACCAACGCGTCGGGCGCATTCACGCGCATGCGGCTTTGTATCCGGGCGGGACCGAAATGCAGCGAGCGCAGGCCGGCCGCGTCGACCACGTACGGCGCCTGTCCGCGACGGCTCATGCGCGGCCGGCGACGTCGCGCCAAACGGATTCGCGAACGACACGCGGCGTGACGACCCGGCAGGCCCTGTGGCCGAACACGGCTGTCGGTACCAGCGCGCTCGCGCCTGTACGGCGCCGCTTGCGCGTGGCGCCATGCGTCGTACCCTCGCCACCGTGGAATCGTTGCTGCGCCATGCGTCGAGGTTAGCCGCGACGGTGATGCAGCGAAAGCACCGCGTTTCAGCTTGCTTGCGCTGCGAGCACCGAGACCGAACGTCCCTGGATGCTCGCGGTACGCCGCGATCCGTTTCGCGCTCGCCGGCCTACCGACGCCGGGTAGACTGCGCAGCTTGCATCACGCAACGGAGGCATGCATGCGCATCATCGTCACCGGCAGTTCGGGCCATCTTGGCGAAGCGCTGATGCGCACCCTGCGCGCGCAAGGACACGAAGCGATCGGCGTCGACATCCGGCCCGCAAGCTACACCGACCGCGTCGGCACTCTCGTCGATGCGGCCTTCGTGCACGAGGCGATCGCCGGTGCCGATGCGGTCATCCATCCCGCCACGCTGCACAAGCCCCATGTCGCCACGCACACGCCTCAGGCCTTCGTCGACACCAACATCAGCGGCACGCTCAACGTGCTCGAAGCCTGCGTGGCGCAGCGGGTCAAGGCGCTGGTCTTCACGAGCACCACGAGCACCTTCGGTGCCGCGCTCGTGCCGCCGCCCGGCGAACCCGCGGCATGGATAGACGAAGACGTCAGGCCGGTGCCGAAGAACATCTATGGCGTCACGAAAATAGCCGCAGAAGATCTTTGTGAACTGTTCCATCGCCGCCACGCCCTGCCATGCCTTGTGCTGCGCACCTCGCGCTTTTTCCCCGAGGCCGACGACAGCGCCGACGTGCGCGAGGCCTATGCCGACGACAACACCAAGGTCAACGAATTGCTCTACCGCCGCGTCGACATCGCCGATGTCGTCGACGCCCACCTGCTCGCGATCGGCAAGGCGCCCGCGCTCGGCTTCGACCGCTTCGTCATCAGCGCCGCGACGCCGTTCACGCGTGGCGACACGGCGCAATTGCGCCACGACGCGCCCGGCGTGGCCGCACGGTACTTTCCCGAGTACGCCGACGAATACGCCTGCCGCGGCTGGCGCCTGTTTCCGGCTATCGATCGTGTCTACAGCAGTGAAAAGGCCGTGCGCATGCTTGGCTGGACGCCACGCCACGGTTTTGGCGAAGCGCTGGCGCAGCTGCGCGAGGGCCGTGACTGGCGCAGTCCGCTGGCGCAGACGATCGGCGCGAAGCGGTATCACGCAGAAGCGTTTGCACACGGGCCATATCCGGTCTGAGCGCGTTGCAGTCCGCGCCTGCGCCTGCCCGGGCAGGCGTACTGCCACCGCCGTAAGCGCTGTCTCGCCGGTCTCGAACCTGAGCCGTTCGAACCCGCTGGGGCATGCGCGCGGACCCTGCGCGCTCCGCCTGATCGCGCAGGGTTGCGTGATCATGATGTCGTGCGACCGCTCGCAGTACGACGGCGGCGCCTGCGACGACCGGTCGTGCGCTAGATTGCGAACCTGCCTCGACACGACGGGAGCGTCACACGTGGCGCGATTCGCATGGACTCGCTGATCACTGCCGCAGCACGCGCGCTCGCCGCGGGCGATCCGTTCGGCGCGCTGAACCACGTGGCGTTGCGCGAAGACGCGCCGGCGCTCGCGCTGCGCGGTATCGCAATGGCACAGCTCGGCGATCTCGTGCGCGCCAAGGCGCTGCTGCGCCGCGCGGCGCGCGCGTTCAGCCCGAAGGAGACGGTGGCGCGTGCGCGCTGCGTCGTCGCCGAAGCCGAGATCGCGCTGGTCGCGCGCGACCTCGGCTGGCCGGCCAAGGCCCTCGATGCCGCCCGCGAAACGCTGGAACGGCAGGGCGACCGGCTCAACGCCGCGCATGCGCGGCACCTCGCGATCCGGCGGCTGCTGCTGATCGGACGCCTCGACGAGGCCGAGCGCCTGCTCGCCGGACTCGACCCCACGCCCTTCCCGCCCGCGTCCCGAGCTGCGCACGAGCTGGTCGTGGCAGGCATCGCGATGCGCCGCCTGCGCACACAGGTCGCGCGCGATGCGATCGCCCAGGCGCGGCACGCCGCGCAGCAGGCCGCCGTCCTGGCGCTGATCGCGGAAGTCGACAGCGCGTCCCGGCTGCTGGACGCGCCGGCGGCGCGCAGGATCGCGCAGGGCGAGGAGCGTCACCTGCGCCTGGAAGAAGTGGAAGCGTTGCTCGCATCGCAGACACTCGTCGTCGACGCGTGCCGCTACAGCGTCGGCAGCTCGGCGAAACGCGTTTCCCTCGCCACACGCCCGGTTCTGTTCGCCCTCGCCCGCGCGCTCGGTGAGGCGTGGCCCGGCGACGTGCCGCGAAGCACCTTGATCGCGATAGCCTTCCGGACGAAGTTCGCGGACGACTCGCATCGAGCGCGCCTGCGCGTGGAAATCGGGCGGCTGCGTACGCTGTTGCGGACGCTGGCCGACGTGCGCGCGACGAAGCACGGATTCGCTCTGGTGCCGAGCGCTGTCCGCGACGTCGTCGTGATCGCCAGCCTCGTCGAGGAAAAGCATGCCGGCGTTCTGGCCTTCCTTGCCGACGGCGAGTCCTGGTCGAGTTCGGCGCTCGCCGTTGCGCTCGGTGCGAGCCAGCGCACGGTGCAGCGCGCGCTGGACGCACTCGCGGCAGCGGGCAAGGTGCAGTCGTTCGGTCACGGCCGCGCGCGGCGCTGGATGACGCCACCCGCCGCGGGATTCACGACGACCTTGTTACTCCCGGCGCCCGTGCCCGGGTGAGTAGTGTCTGATGACCTTCACGCGACAGGACACGACCATGCAAGCCACAAAACGATCCGCCGCCGATATCGTCCGCGAATACGGCCCGTTTCCGGGGGTCGATGCCGTGCACGGTGTCAGCCACGACGGCCAGCGCGTCTGGTTCGGTGCCGGCGATACCTTGAACGCGATCGATCCGGCCAGCGGCGAGACACTGCGTTTGCTAAACGTCCCCGCACATGCGGGAACCGCCTTCGACGGCCGGCATCTGTTCCAGATCGCCGAAAGCCGCATCCAGAAAGTCGACCCCGATACCGGCGACGTGCTCGCCACGATCCCCGCACCCGGCGGCGGCGGCGACTCGGGCCTCGCCTGGGCCGAAGGCTCGCTCTGGGTCGGCCAGTACCGCGAACGCAAGATCCACCAGGTCGATCCCGACACCGGCGAGATCCTGCGCACCATCGAGTCCAACCGCTTCGTCACCGGCGTCACCTGGGTCGACGGCGAACTCTGGCACGGCACCTGGGAAGGCGACGAAAGCGAACTGCGCCGTATCGATGCGCAGACCGGCGATGTGCTCGAACGCATCGAGATGCCGCCCGGCGTCCACGTATCCGGCCTCGAATCCGACGGCGCCGACCAGTTCTTCTGCGGCGGCGGGAAGAGCGGCAAGATCCGGGCGGTGCGGCGGCCGCGGTGAGCAAGGCTATGGGCGTAGTTCGGCGCTGAGGACGATGTGCGCGTGGGTTTGAACGACCGCGCCAGCGCAGCCGCGCGCCGCAATCAGCGCGCAAGGCGGCACGGGAGTGGTTTTGCATGGACAGGCGGCCGGGCGATCGACCGACACCCGGCCGTCGGCATTTCGCTGGTGCGGCATGCTAGTCTGCACAGAATTCTGTCACTACCTTCTGGGGCCAGCATGGGTTTTTCAGCCCGCGATGTGGTGCCTTTCACCCAGGCACGCGCCAACCTTTCAGAACTCGCCGACCAGGCCAAGGCCGGGGCCGAGAAAATCATCACCAAGAACGGTGCGAGCTACGTCGCCTTGATCGACGCAGACCGGCTGGACTACTACCATCGGCTGGAACGCGAGCGCATCCACCTGCTGCTTATCGATGATGCCAAGCGTGGCTTGGCTGACATCGAAGCGGGTCGCACCTACGCGGCAGATCCTGCCCTTGCCCAAATTCAACAGCGCCGAACCAGCGCTACCAGTGGCAAGTTTGCCAAGAAGCGCGGCTGAGGACGTCTACCGGGTCGAGTTGACGGCGAGTTTCCTCGATCGCCTCAATGCCATCGAGGTGTTCTTGTCCGAGGCGGACGCAATCTTCGCTTTTGACGACCTGCTTGCGGAACTGCGTGCCACGGTGATCCCGAACCTGGCCCGGTTCCCTCGTATGGGTCGGCGCTACCTCGACAACCCACCGCAATCGGCAGAAGCGCTCGCACAACTTGCCACTCTGCCGGAAGGTGCGGCCAACGCCCTGCGCGAATACCCGCATGGTGACTACCTGATGCTGTATGCGGCCGTGGAGGTCAGTGCCACTGTGTACTTGCTGTCCATTCGGCATCGTCGCCAGCTTTCGTTTGACTTTGCTCGGCTTTGGCAGGCGTCAACTTGACTACAGAGTGGACCGGCCGGACTCGATACCTGTAACTTTCCACAACGACATTTTCCTGAAAGTACCGTCACGACTCGCACCGGATTGCAGGCTTTGGCTGAAACCAGCCATTCACTACGAGTTCCTGTCGGGCTGAACGCAGGCAACGTAGTGGTTTGATTGGCCGTGCGAGCAATCCGGTAGACGTCCTGCTTCGCACACCCCGGCAGCCGGAAACCATCATGCATCCCGGCCTTCTGCCTCCACCAGCTTCGCGGCGCTGGGATCGTAGATATAGCCGGTGATGCTGCCGTCCCTGATGCGCGAGACGGCCTCGTCGATGACGAACAGCGGAACGAGAAACCATTCCTCGGGCTGCGCCGGGTGACCGAAGCGGTCGTTGATGGTCATGTTCAATCGCGCCGGCGCGAACAGCCCGGTGGAACAGGTTCTCCATGCGGGTGCGGTTTATACCCGCGAGCTTGTACGTCGCCACCACGTCGACCTTCGCCAGCAGGTAGGTCGAATCGTGTCCGGCATTGGCGCTGCGCGTCTCCACCTTGCCGTCTGTTCCACGCCTGAAATCAGGACCCGATCAAAACCCGCCTGAGCTAAAATGACCGCGAACCAACCGGAGCCATGCCATGCCCCTCCAGCCGCCCCCGCGCAAACGGCCCAGCCGCGAGGCCATTGTCCGTGCCGTGGCCAGCTCCACGGCCATCGAAACCGGCGAACGCATCGCCAACATCGAAGCCCGCTTGCGCAACCACCAGACGAACCCGGCTCATCTGTCCCTTGCCCTCACTCGCCCTGCGCGGCCAGCGCCACGCTGACCAGCTCGCGCATTGGTGCGTAGTCCCTGCCCACGCCGAACTGGATGGCCGAAAAATAGGCGTTCCTGTCAGCATCCCAACGACTGTAATCCAATGGCCCGCGTCCGGCCTGTACGGCCATGACATCCGCCAGCAGGCGCGACAGCCTGCCATTGCCCTCACGAACCGGGTGAATCAGGATCAGTTCCACATGACAGACGGCAATTGCCTCGGCAAGCGCGTCATCGTCCATGTTTCCGCAAGGCGTGTAGCGATGCAGACAATCGCGCTCGAATCCCGCCAGTAAACGTGGAATCTGTGCTGCATTCGCGAAATGAAATTCGCCTTTGGCCAGGTTGACGCTGCGCACCTGTCCCGCCCAGTCGTACAGGTTGCCCAGCCACAGCCGATGCCACTCCATCAGGTCGTCCACGTCCAGGCGACGCTCAGGGAACTGGTCGCCCATCACGAATTCATACAATTGCAGCAGCAGCGAAAGCTCGGCTTCATCCATCTGCTCCGGGTCGGTAATGCCCGGTGTATTGCGCAACACCCGATCGTTCGACCCCGGTTGCATCGCAACCTGCGAACCGCTGGCATCGTAGCGGCTGTCGCTCACTTGGCTGTCAGCTCGCGCTGCGCGGGATCGTCCGCCGCCCTATTGCGCGAGCGCGAACCGTTTCCGCTGATCTGGCGGACCGTGCTGATGCCCGCCAACGGCAGGAAGAAGCCG
This sequence comes from Tahibacter sp., assembly GCF_032229445.1. Taxonomy (NCBI): domain Bacteria; kingdom Pseudomonadati; phylum Pseudomonadota; class Gammaproteobacteria; order Lysobacterales; family Rhodanobacteraceae; genus Tahibacter; species Tahibacter sp. The sequence goes on along the minus strand of NZ_JAVTWC010000115.1, from coordinate 135,089 downwards.
AAGTGGTCGGGAGAATCCGTGTAGACGCAAGCGACGGTCCCGCCGCTGGCCAGGTCTTCGGCTTCGAAGTCTGCGCCGTCGGTCGCGAGGATGAATCTTGCCTTGGTCCTGGCCGTGGCTAGGCTGGCCTTCGGCGCCGCAGGCGTCGCCGTGACGTGGCCCGCCTGGCTGACCACGATAGGGATAGTGCTGGTCTGGAGAACGCCGCCCAGATCGGACTTGTTCGACGCACCTGCGCGAAGGCGCCGGATGGTCGTAGCCTTGTTGCCGAACGCTTCAAGAAAGGCATACGGAAACTCTGCGGGATCAAAATCCTGCTCCGCAAGGTCGGTGATGGCTTGCTCGATTTCTACGGCGTTCATGAGCGTTCGCACACCCCTCTGCGCGGGACCGGCGGACTGCTATCGTTTCGGAGGGCGCTCATGTTGTGGCCTCTGTTGCTCGGCGTGACGTCCTTGTTCCCAAGGGTTTAGCAGACCTGCAACGCAGACGGACACGCGTAGGTCACTCAGCCCGGCTTAGCGGGCCGTCGTGCCAACGGCTAACGGCCGATGACCGCCCATCCGTCACTCCCACTCAATCGTAGCCGGCGGCTTGCCGCTGATGTCGTAGACCACGCGCGAGACGCCGCGCAGTTCGTTGATGATGCGGGTCGACACGGCGCCGAGGAAGTCGTACGGCAGGTGGGCCCAGTGCGCGGTCATGAAGTCGATGGTCTCGACGGCGCGCAGGGCGATGACCCATTCGTAGGCGCGCGCGTCACCGACGACCCCGACGGACTTGACCGGCAGGAACACGGCGAAGGCCTGGCTGGTCTTGTCGTAGAGATTGTGGGCGCGCAGTTCGCGGATGAAGATGTCGTCGGCGCGCTGCAGCAGTTCGACGTATTCGGCTTTCACTTCGCCGAGGATGCGCACGCCGAGGCCGGGACCCGGGAACGGATGGCGATAGACCATGTCGCGCGGCAGGCCGAGTTCCACGCCGAGGCGGCGCACTTCGTCCTTGAACAGTTCGCGTAGTGGCTCGACCAGGCCGAGCTTCATGTGTTCAGGCAGGCCGCCAACGTTGTGGTGGCTTTTGATCACATGCGCTTTGCCAGTCCTGGATCCGGCCGATTCGATCACGTCGGGATAGATCGTGCCCTGCGCGAGCCACTTCACATCGCTGAGCCTGGCAGATTCTTCCTCGAAGATCTCGACGAACAGGCGGCCGATGATCTTGCGCTTGGCTTCGGGATCCTCGACGTCGGCGAGCGCGGCGAAATAGCGTTCGGCCGCGTTGACGCGGATCACGTTGACGCCCATGTGCTGCGCCATCGTGGCCATGACCTGGTCGCCTTCCTGCCAGCGCAGCAGGCCGGTGTCGACGAAGACGCAGACGAGCTGGTCGCCGATCGCGCGCTTGAGCAGTGCCGCGACGACCGAGGAATCTACACCGCCCGAGAGGCCCAGCAGCACCTTGTCGGAACCGACCTGGGCGCGCACGCGGGCAGCAGCGTCCTCGATGATGTTCGCCGCCGTCCACAAGGTCTCACAGCCGGCAATGTCCACAACGAAGCGACGCAGCAGTTCCGCGCCCTGCTTGGTGTGGGTCACTTCCGGATGGAACTGCACGCCGTAGTAGCGGCGCGTTTCGTCGGCCATGGCGGCGTACGGCAACGACTCGGTCGCGGCCACAGCGGCAAACCCGGGTGGCAGCGTGACGACGCGGTCGCCGTGCGACATCCAGACATCGAGCGCGATGCGCGGCACGGTGGTCTCGGTCGCCAACGTCGAGCCCTGATCGCCCATCCAGGATTCACCTTCGCCGAGCACCGGCGCGGCGACGGCATCGGTACCCAGGCCGGCGAACAGAGTGCAGGCCGTATCGGCACTGACGCGCGCGTAGCCGAACTCACGGTGATGGCCGCTTTCCACGCTGCCACCGAGCTGCTCGGCCAGTGTCTGCATGCCGTAGCAGATGCCGAGCACCGGCACGCCGAGATCGAACACCGCCTGCGGCGCGCGCGGCGAGTTTTCCTCGGTCACCGATTCGGGACCGCCGGAAAGAATCACGGCGCGCGGCGCGAAGGCCGGAATATCGGCCGGGTCATGGTCCCAGGCCCAGATCTCGCAATACACACCAAGCTCGCGGATGCGCCGCGCGATGAGCTGGGTGTACTGCGCGCCGAAATCGAGGATCAGGATCTTGTCGGTGTGGATGTTCTGCATGGTTCCGTTCGCAACATGGACGGCCCGAAGGCGACGGCGATCCGTCGAGTGGATCGCGTGGGCGACGCACGCATCAGCGGGCGTCGCGCGAAGACATGAAAAAAAGGGGACCCGCAGGTCCCCGTGTTCGATCAATCCAGACGATAGTTAGGCGCTTCTTTCGTGATCGCCACGTCGTGCACATGCGACTCGCGGATGCCGGCGCCGGTGATGCGCACGAACTGTGGCTTCACGTGCAACTCGTCGACGGTCGCGCAACCGACATAGCCCATCGAGGCACGCAGACCGCCGACGAGCTGATGCACGATGCTGCGCAGCGGACCGCGATACGGCACGCGCCCTTCGATGCCTTCGGGAACGAGCTTGTCCGTGTCGGTCTCGTCCTGGAAATAGCGGTCCTTGGAGCCCTTCTGCATCGCGCCGAGCGAACCCATGCCGCGATAGCTCTTGTACGAGCGGCCCTGGTACAGCTCGACCTCGCCGGGTGCTTCCTCGGTGCCGGCGAACATGCCGCCGATCATCACGCAGGATGCACCGGCGACAAGCGCCTTGGCGATGTCGCCGGAATAGCGAATGCCGCCGTCGGCGATCAGGGGAACGTTGGCGTCGCGCAGCGCTTCGGCGACCATGCTGACCGCCGATATCTGCGGTACGCCGACACCGGCGATCATGCGCGTGGTGCAGATCGAACCGGGCCCGACGCCGACCTTGACCGCGTCGGCACCGGCGTCGACGAGCGCGCGCGCGGCATCGCCGGTGACGATGTTGCCGCCGATGACCTGCATGTCGGGGAAGTTCTTCTTGACCCAGGCGACGCGATCGAGCACGCCCTGCGAATGGCCGTGGGCGGTATCGACGACGAGCACATCGACGCCTGCCTCGACGAGCGCCGCTACGCGGTCTTCGGTATCGCCGCCGACACCGACGGCCGCGCCGACGCGCAAGCGTTCATGCGTGTCCTTGGCCGCGTTCGGATTGTCGCGCGCCTTCTGGATGTCCTTGACGGTGATGAGCCCGCGCAGGCGGAAGGCGTCGTCGACGACGAGGACCTTCTCGATGCGGTGCTTGTGCAACAGGGCGAGCACTTCTTCCTCGTGCGCGCCTTCGTTGACGGTAATCAGGCGATCCTTGCGCGTCATGATGTGGCGCACGGGATCGTCGGGTTTCTTCTCGAAGCGCAGATCGCGATTGGTGACGATGCCGACGAGGTGTTCGCCGTCGACGACGGGCACGCCGGAGATATTGCGCGCCCGCACGATCTGCATGACTTCGCGGATCGAGGTGTCCGGGGTGACCGTGATCGGATCGCGGATCACGCCGGCTTCGAACTTCTTGACCAGGCGGACTTCCGCAGCCTGGCGCTCTGCCGGCATATTCTTGTGGATGATGCCCATGCCGCCACACTGCGCCATCGTGATGGCCAGGCGGGCTTCGGTGACGGTATCCATGGCGGCGGCGAGGACCGGAATGTTGAGCCGGATGCCGCGGGTCAATCGGGTGGAGAGGCTGACGTCCTTGGGCAGGACATTGGAATAGGCGGGAACCAGCGAGACGTCGTCGAACGTCAGGGCTTCGGCGAGGATGCGCATACGCTTTTGGACCGTCGCAAAAACGGGATTATACGGGAAGGTTTGGCGGGCTCAAATAACTTTGGTCGGCACGGCCAAGATTGCCGCCAAGACTGCGGTTGCCTTTGCCGTTGTTTCTGGCGCACATGGATGTGCGCCGCTTTTCCGGGCCCCATAGGTCGCGGCGAAGGCGGCGCAGGATCAGCCCGCGCAACGCGCGGGTCGCGCACAGGGACGTGCGCGAGTTCGTCGTCGGGCCAGGATGGCCCGTCGACGAGCCCCGTAGCCGGCTCGCGGAGCCGGAGCGCAGGATGCGCGGAGGCCGCGGCCCCTGGGGTGTGTTCTCTTTGGTTACTTTCTCTTGCACAAGCAAGAGAAAGTGACTCGGGCGCCGCAGGCGCACGAAACGCCTTTGCTATCACAAGCCCCCGCGATGCGACAGCAATACACCTATATACAAAGTTGAAACGTTACCGCGCCAACCAAAGCGACAGCCCCGGCCAATACGTAATGATCAACGTAGCCGCCAGCATGATCAGGAAGAACGGCACCGCCGCCCTCACCAGCGTCATCACCGGCTGGCGGAAGCGCGCGCTCGCGATGTAGAGGTTGATGCCCAGCGGTGGCAGGAAGATGCCGAGCTGCAGGTTGGCGAGGAAGATGATGCCCAGATGCACCGGATCGATGCCGTAGCGCACGGCCACCGGCAGCACCAGCGGCACGAGCAGGATGATCGCGGGAAAGCCTTCCAGGAGCATGCCGAACACGAGCAGGAACAGGTTCAGCGCGAGCAGGAACAGGAACGGATTGCTTTCCGGGATATGTGTGCGCAGGAACTGGAACAGCTGATCCGGAATTTCGGCGTCGATCAGCCAGTTGGTCAGCGCGAGCGAGAAGCCAAGGATCATGAGGATGCCGCCGACCAGCACCATGGCATGGCGGATCACTTCGGGCAGCTGCGACAGCTTGATCTCGCGCCGGATCAGCACGTTGACGATAAGCACGTAGAGCGCAGTCGCGGCCGCGGCTTCCGACGCGGCTAGCTTGCCGGAATAGATGCCGACGAGAATCACGAACGGCAGCGGGATTTCCCAGACCGCGTCCTTGACCGCGGACCACAGTTCGCCGCGCGGCGGCGCGGCCGGGCGCGCCACGCCGCGCATGTGCCACGCGCTGTAGACGCCGAGCATCGTGACCATCAGCAGGCATGGCAGCAGGCCGGCCTTGAACAGCGCGTCGATGCTGACCGGCGGCGTGGTCTGAAACTGCTGCGCGACCACGCCGTAAAGGATCAGCGGCATCGACGGCACGAGCAGCAGGCCCAGGCTGCCCGAAGCGGTGAGCAGGCCCAGGCTGAATTTCTGGCCGTACTGCGCCTGCAGCAGCGCCGGGTACAGAACGGCGCCGAGCGCGATGATGGTGACGCCGGTTGCGCCCGTGAATGCGGTGAACAACGTGCACGCCAGCACGGCGACGATGGCGAGGCCTCCGGGCATCCAGCCGACCAGGGCGTTGGTCAGCCGCACGAGGCGCTGCGGCGTCTTGCTCTCGGCGAGGATGTAGCCGGCCAGCGTGAACAGCGGGATCGCAATCAGCGCCGGCATGTCAGACAGCCGGTAGAACTCCACCGCGACGGCGATACCTTCCTGCCCGGCCATCTGGAAACCGAGCAGCGCGATCGCGCCGAGGATCGCGAACAGCGGCGCGCCCATCGCCGCGAGCAGGATCAGCACACCGATGATGAGCCAGATCACGGCGACGCCACCGGCAGCGCTTCATGCGTTTTCGGCGGCAGCAGCGAACGGATCAGGAAACGCAGCGCCATCAGGCCGAAGCCGACCGGCAGAATCAGTTCGAGCACCCAGGCCGGAACGCCGAGCACGCCGTCGGTTCCACCCTCGCGATCCAGCTGCACGAGTCCCCAGCTGTGCCAGGCCATCAGCGCGCACAGCACCGCGGCGAAGGTAAGCGCGATGAAGCGCGCGACACGAAGCTTCACGCCGCTGACGAAGCGGCCGATGAAGTCGAGGCCGATGTGCTGGTCCTCGCGCGTCGCGATGACTGCGCCGAGCATGGCGCTCCACAGCACCAGCGCGCGCAGCACGGGCTCGGCCCAGGCGAAGCCGCTGTCGAACACGTTGCGCAGCAGGATCTGTGCGCCGGCCAGCAGCACCATGAAGACGACGAGGAAGGTGAGCACCCAGTCCTCGAAGCGATGCAGGCGCGCGAGATGGCGCTGGAATGCGGTGGTCACGTCGTGCGTTTTCCGGAAACGGGGGTGCCGATTACTTCTTGCGGTTCGCCGCGAGTTCGTCGTTGACGGCCTTGATGATCTCGGCCGACGGGGCCTTGTCGCTGTCGAGCGACTGCGCCGATTCCGCGCCGACCTTCTGCCAGTTCGTGGTTTCCTCGGCATTGGGCTGATACACCGATATGCCCTGCTTCCTGAGCGCCTCGACCGCCTTGGCGTTGTCCTCGATGCTGATCTGGTCCAGGCGCGCGAACGCCTTGGCCATCTCGTCCTTGAGCACGGCCTGGTCGGCCGCGGCGATCTTGTCGAAGGATTTCTTGTCGACCACGATGACGCCGACCACGTAGCTGACCGGCAGGTCGACGATGTGCTTGATCTTGGTATGCCACTGGAACGCGATCGCGCCGGCGAAGGTGTTTGCGGCGGTGTCGATCAGGCCGGTCTGCAGGCTGGTATAGACGTCGGCCAGCGGCAGCGAGATCGGCGTCACGCCGACCGCCTTGAACGCGACCTCGGCGATGTAGTCGCCCTGCGGCACCCACACCTTGGCAGCCTTGAGTTCATCGCGCGTCTTGATGTCGCGCGCGCTCATGATGTACGCGAAACCGCCGCCGGACAGGCCCAGCGCGACGAAGCCGCCCTTCTCGAAACCGTCCTTGATGCGCTGGTCGAACTTCGCCCGGACCGCATCGACTTCGGCCTGGTTGCGGAACAGGAACGGCAGACCGTAGACCTGCACGTCCGGGTTGTTCGCCGAGATTTCTCCGCCGGTGAAGGCGCCGCCGTGCAGCTGGCCGATCTTGATCTTGCGCTGCACTGTGGCCGGGTCGCCCATGACGCCGCCCGGGTAGTACTTGACCTCGACGCGGCCTTCGGTGCGCGTCTTGACCGCATCCGCGCCGGCGCGCATTTCCTTCATCCACGCCGTGCCGTCCGGCGCGGTCGTCGCGATCTTGATCACTTCGGCCTGCACGCCGCCCGCCGCGAACACCCCGAACAGGGCGACTGGCGCGAATACGGCGGAAAGCCAACGCTTGCGTAAACTCATGCGGAACTCCTCAGGACCGTCGCGGCCCGTTCTGCCCGATACGACGACGCCGCGCGCGGCGTCATCAGAAATAGTCCTTGCCCGACGCCAGCAGCGCCTTGGCCCGCTGCTGCGCCAGCACGTTCATCAAGGTCATGCGCGGCGCCTCGGGCGCGGCGGCAACGACTTCGTTGAGCAAACGGTCGTGCAGCTCCTGGTCGAACACGAGACGCGCGTAATACTGCGCGTACAGGGTCTTGGCCATGAGATTTCTGCCCTGCGACTGTGCGATCGCGGTATCGAACGCGGCCTTGCCGAGTTCAGGCCTGCCGCCGAGCGAGGCCGGCCGCAGCGAATGCAGCACGCCGAGCACCATGTGCGGCTCGCCGTCGGCGTAGTCCGGATTCAGCGCGAGCACGCGCTCGACGAGCAACTGCACCTTGGGCAGGTCGGCGATCGCATTCCAGTCGCCGCTGTCCTGCTGGATGCGTCCGGCCCAGGCCGAGGCCAGGCCATAGAGCAGATCGATGTCCTTCGTGCTGGTCTTCGCCGCGACGGCGGCGAAGGCCTCGAACGGCTGCTCTAGCGCGGCGCATAGCGGCGCACTGCGCTCGCAGGTCGCGCGGCGCGCATAGCCGAACGCGCGGTTGGCCAGGTGCCTGGCGCGCTCGGGCTCGGCCACGAAGCCGCCGGCATAGGCCCCGTAGAGCCGCGCCGCGGCGAGCAAGGTGCCGCTGTTCTTCGGATCGCCTTCGAGCAGCGCGTCGAGCAGCAGCAGGTAGGCCGGCAGGCCGTCGCGCACCGTGCCTGGGTCGTCCTGGTTGAGGATTGCGCTGCCGAGGTTGTCGGCAAAGCGCTGGCTGGCCTTGTTGACCACGCTGGCACAGCCAGCGAGCAAGGCCAGTGCGGCGAACAAAGCGATGCGAAGGGTGCGGTGCATGGGGTTCATCGATCGAAAAAGGTTTCCGCGGCTTCGAGGGTGTTTTCGATCAGTGTTGCGACGGTCATGCGCCCTACCCCGCCCGGCACCGGCGTGATCCACGACGCGCGCTGCGCCGCCGTGTCGAAATCGACGTCGCCGACAAGACGTCCGTCATCGAGGCGGTTGATGCCAATATCAATGACGATGGCACCGGGCCTGATCCATTCGCCCTTGACGAGACCGGGCCGGCCGACCGCGACGACGACGATGTCGGCCTGGCCGACGAAGCTCGGCAGGTCGCGCGTGAATTTGTGGCACGACGTGGTGGTGCAGCCGGCCAGCAGCAGTTCCAGCGCCATCGGGCGACCGACGTGGTTGGACACGCCGACGATGACGGCATGTTGGCCGCGCACGGGCCGGTCGGTATAGGACAGCAGGGTCATGACGCCCTTGGGCGTGCACGGACGCAGTCCGCGCTGGCGCAACACGAGTGCGCCGACGTTCGCGGCATGGAAGCCGTCGACGTCCTTGCGCGGATCGATGCGGTTGATCAGGGCCGTGGCGTCGATATGCGCCGGCAGCGGCAGCTGCACGAGGATGCCGTGCACGCGCGCATCGGCGTTGAGTGTGTCGATCAGCGCGTAGAGCTCGGCTTCGGGCGTATCCGCCGGCAGGTCGTAGTCGAACGAACGGAAGTCGACTTCCTTGCAGGCCTTGCGCTTGTTCCTGACGTAGACCGTCGAGGCCGGATCGGCGCCGACGAGCACGACAGCGAGGCCCGGGCGAGATTTGCCGGCGCTCACGCGGGCGCTGACGCGACCCTTGATGCGCTCGAGCAATTCATCGGCGATGCGTTTGCCGTCCAGTATCCGGGCGGTCATGTGTGGGCAGGTCCAGGGCCGGTGCGCAACCGGCGGTACAAGGGCGTCGACACGACGCGGATCGTCAGGAAAGGGCCTGAGCCCGAGGCAACAGGCCGCGCATTATCCATGTCCCGCGACGTCGCCTCAAACCGCGGCGTCGGGATGCTCAGCTACCATGCAGTTTTCACCCACCGGGATCCGTCCATGTCCGCCTCTACCGTTGAACTCGAAGCCGCCGCGTTCCGCCGCCTGCTGGCGCACCTGAACCAGCGCAGCGACGTGCAGAACATCGACCTCATGATCACCTCAGGCTTCTGCCGCAACTGCCTGGCCGACTGGTATCGCGAAGCGGCTGCCGAGCGCGACATCGACCTGAGCAAGGACGCCGCGCGCGAACACGTCTACGGCATGCCGTTCGCGGAGTGGAAGCGGCTGCACCAGAAGGACGCGACGCCGGAGCAGCTGGCGGCGTTCGAGCGGGCGCAGAAGGAACATGGATGACGGTGATGCGGCCTGCTCGCTTCATTCCCCAATCAGTACTGTCCACGCGAAACACCATCCCCACCCAACCCTCCGGCCCGTTGGGCGTTCTGGACGATGAGAGCCTTCGGCTCTAAGCCATCGTCCTTCACCCCCTTGAAGGGAAGGGAGTACCTGCGCCGTAGCTCTTGAGCCCCCCTTCAGCGGGGAGGGAGTACCTGCGCCGTAGCTCTTGAGCCCCCCCTTCAGCGGGGAGGTAGTATCTGCGTCGTAGCTCTTGAGCCCCCCCTTCAGCGGGGAGGTAGTATCTGCGTCGTAGCTGTTGAGCCCTCCCCTTCAAGGGGAGGGTTGGGTGGGGATGGTGTTTCGACGCTGGCGACGTCTGCAAAGCTATCAGGCAATCTTCTCGACCCCCCCCATATACGGCCGCAGCACCGCCGGAATCCCGATCGAACCGTCGGCCTGCTGGTAGTTCTCCATGACCGCGATCATCGCGCGGCCGACGGCGACGCCGGAGCCGTTCAAGGTGTGCACGAGTTCGGGCTTGCCGGTTTCCGGGTTGCGCCAGCGCGCGAGCATGCGGCGCGCCTGGAAATCGCCGCAGTTGGAGCACGACGAGATCTCGCGGTAGGTGCCCTGCGACGGCAGCCAGACGTCCAGATCAAAGGTCTTGATCGCGGCGAAGCCCATGTCGCCGGTGCACAGCAGCATGCGGCGGTACGGCAGTTCCAGCGCTTCGAGCACTTTCTCGGCGCAGCGCGTCATGCGCTCGTGCTCGGCGTCGCTGTCGGCAGGCTTGGCGATGCTGACCAGCTCGACCTTTTCGAACTGGTGCTGGCGGATCATGCCGCGCGTATCGCGCCCGTGCGAACCGGCTTCGGCGCGGAAGCACATCGAATGCGCGGTATAGCGCTGAGGCAGCGAGTCGGCCTCGACGATGCTGTCGCGCACGAGATTGGTCAGTGGCACTTCCGAGGTCGGGATCAGGTAGCGATTGCTCTCGCCGACGGCGGTGGAGAACAGATCTTCCTCGAACTTCGGCAGCTGGCCGGTGCCGAGCATGGACTCGGCATTGACGATCAGCGGCACGTTGGTTTCGAGATAACCGTGCGAATTGCTGTGCAGGTCGAGCATGAACTGGGCGAGCGCGCGATGCAGCCGGGCCAGTTCGCCGCGCAGCACGGTGAAGCGCGCGCCGGAGAGCTTGGCGCCGGCATCGCCGTCGAGCCAGCCCTTGCGCGCGCCGAGGTCGACGTGATCGCGCACACCGAAATCGAAGGTGCGCGGCGTGCCCCAGCGGTGCTGTTCGACGTTGGCGGATTCGTCGGCGCCCTGTGGCACAGATTCGTGCGGCAGGTTCGGAATGCCCTGCACGACCGCGGCGAGTTGCTGCTGCACCTCGGCCAGGTGTGCCTCGTTCGCCTTGAGCGCGTCGCCGATGCCACCGACCTCGGCCATCAGCGCGGAGGCATCCTCGCCCTTGCCCTTGGCCATGCCGATCTGCTTGGACAGCGTGTTGCGCCGGTTCTGCAGCTCCTGGGTCTCGACCTGGACCGCCTTGCGCCGGGTTTCGAGCGCCTCGATCGCGGCGGTGTCGAGCACGTATCCGCGCGTCGCCAGACGTTCGGCCACGGCATCGAGCTGGCCGCGCAGCAGAGCTGGGTCAAGCATGGCAATCCTTAGAAATTCAACGAAGTCGCGGATTCTCGCGGCTAGCCGCGAGAATGAAGTCCAGGGCTATCGCGGCCAGTAGCCGCGATAGTGAAGTCCGGGATTATCGCGGCTAGCCGCCGCGGCACGCAACGCGGATGCTCAAGCCGCTGACGCGGGGCGCACCCAGAACGCGAGCAGCAGCGCCGCGGCCAGCGCGCAGGCAGAGCCGAACGCAAACGCGGCCAGCGGCGCGATATCCGACCAGAGCCAGCCGAACAGCAGCGAGGCCGGCAGCAGCAGCACGCCGGCGACGAGGTTGTACCAGCCGAACGCAGTGCCGGCCTGGTCTCCCGGCACGAGATCGGCGACCAGCGCCTTCTCTGCGCCTTCGGTCGCGGCGAGGAACAGGCCGTAGCCGGCGAACAGCGGCCATAACAGCCACGGCGTGGCCGGCAGCAGGCCGAACACGAGATAGAACCCTGCGTACACCGCCCAGCCGCCAACGATCAGGCGGCGCCGGTCGACGCGGTCCGACCAAGCCGACAGCGGCGGTCCGAACACCGCCGCCACACCGCAGACCAGTGCCCAGATCAGCGGCACCTGCGCGTCGCCGAGGCCGAGCTCGCGCGCGCGCAGCAGCAGGAACATGTTCGACGAGTTTCCCAAAGTGAACAAGGCAAGAACGCAAAGATAGCGGCGCAGCGCGACCGGCTGGTCGGACAGGTTCCAGCGGAACGGCTTGGGCTTGAGCACGGTGCGTTCGGGCTCACGCACGAGCAGGGTCAGCACGATCACGAGCACGGCCGGCACGATGGCCCAGAAGAACACCTCACGCAGGCTATAGCCGAGCGCGAGCAGCAGCGCCGCCAGCAGCGGTCCGACCACGGCGCCGAGATTGTCCATCGCCCGGTGCAGGCCGAACGCAAGACCGCGCTGCGCCGGCGCGACGCTCAGGGTCAGCAGCGCATCGCGCGGCGCCGCGCGCAGCCCCTTGCCGACGCGGTCGGCGAAGCGGCAGGCGAGCACGCCGAGCCAGCTCGTGCTCAGCGCGATCAGCGGTCGCACGAGGCCCGACACCGCATAACCCGCGACCACCCACCAGCGCATCTGCCGCAGGCGATCGGCCAGCACGCCGGCGACGAGCTTGAGCACGCTGCCGAAGGCTTCGGCGATGCCTTCGATCAGGCCCAGCGCCTTCGGCCCGGCCATCAGCACGCTGGCCAGATACAGCGGCACGAGCGGATAGATCATGTCGCTGGCCGCGTCGTTGACGAAGCTGATCAGGCCCAGCAGCCAGATCGTCCGGGGCAATGACAGCGCCGCGCGGATCATCCGGCGTCGGTCTCCCGGCGCGGCTTGCGGGCGAGCGCGTCTGCGCGCGCCGCGCGCAGTTCGCGCAGCTTCTCGGCGATGCGCGCTTCGAGGCCGCGCCCGGTCGGGCGGTAGAACTCGCGTCCGACCAGTGCGTCCGGCAGGCATTGCTGATCGAGCGCGACGCCGCCCTCGAGGTCGTGGTCGTACTGGTAGCCCTTGCCGTAGCCGAGGTTTTTCATGAGCCTGGTCGGCGCGTTGCGGATTTCCATCGGCACGTCGAGCGTGCCACTGGCACGGATTTCCGCGCGCACTTCACCGAACGCCGTGTAGACCGCGTTGCTCTTCGCGGCCAGCGCCATGTAGACGACGAGCTGGGCCAGCGCAAGATCGCCCTCGGGGCTGCCGAGGCGATCGTAGGTTTCCCAGGCCTCGATCGCCATGCCGATCGCGCGCGCGTCGGCCAGGCCGACATCCTCGACCGCCATGCGCGTGAGGCGCCGCGCGAGATAGGCCGGATCGCAGCCGCCGTCGAGCATGCGCGTGAACCAGTACAGCGCGGCGTCCGGATCGGACGAACGTACCGACTTGTGCAAGGCCGAGATCTGGTCGTAGAACTGCTCGCCGCCCTTGTCGAAGCGCCGCGTCCGGTCGGCCAGCACCTGGGTCAGCGTGGTCTCGTCGATGCGGCCGCCCTCGGCCAGCTCGGCGGCGATCTCCAGCAGGGTCAGCGCGCGACGCACGTCGCCGTCGGCGGCCTGGGCGATCAGGCCCAGCGATTCGTCGCTGACCGTAAGCCCCTGCCCGCCCAGGCCGCGCTCGGTATCGGCCAGTGCGCGCCGCAGCGCAGCGACGATGTCCGCCGCGCCGACCGCTTCGAGCACATGCACGCGGCAGCGCGAAAGCAACGCGGAGTTCAGTTCGAACGACGGGTTCTCCGTGGTCGCACCGACGAAGAGGATCACGCCCTTCTCGATATGCGGCAGGAACGCGTCCTGCTGCACCTTGTTGAAGCGGTGGACCTCGTCGACGAACAACACGGTGCGCACGCCACGGGCGAAGTTCGCGGCGGCCTCGTCCAGCGCGGCGCGCACGTCGGCCAGCCCGGTCATGACCGCCGAGATCGCCTTGAACTGCGCATCGGCATAGCGCGCCAGCAGCAGGGCCAGCGTGGTCTTGCCGCAACCGGGCGGGCCCCAGAGGATCATCGAATGCACGTGGCCGGACTCGACCGCGCGGCGCAGCGGCTTGCCCTCGGCCAGGAGCCGTGTCTGGCCGACGATCTCGCCAAGCTCGCGCGGCCGCATGCGCTCGGCCAGCGGCTTCAGCCCGTCGGGCTCGGCGAACAGGCCGGCAGCGGCCGGGGTGGTTTTTCTGCGTGACATGGGCGCCAAGAGTAACGCCGCCGGCAAACGCCGCACAGTCCTTATATTTAGCTACAAATCCAAAGAGATACGCCATGGCCGCGCGGACGGTTGCGGGGCTTTCTGGTACCGTAGACCGACCCATGACTGCGGGACTTCCCATGAACCCTCAGCGCGCTCTGCTGTTCGCCGCCCTGGTCGCCGCTGCGCCGGCCCACGCCGCCGAGGTCTGTTTCAACGGGCAGGACCTGAGCATCCCGGCCACGACCGAGGGGCTATACATCAATTTCCTGACCGGCGTCCACGCCGAGACCGAAGCGGGCGCGCCGGGTTTCGATTTCGATCCCTATGCGTCAGCCAGCACCACGCCGGCCGACGATCTGCGCTTCTACTGGGGTTCGTCGGCCACGGGCAATGCCGGTGTAGCGAGCAGCGGCGTCACGTACGCCGTGCTCTTTACCGGATCGGTGGTCGGTCCGTCCAACCTGTTCACGCGCGAAGGCTTCTCGGGCAATACCTCGGCCTGGACCAGCGGGGTGATCAGGGGCTATCTCGGCATGCGTTTCCGCAACGAGGCCACCAACGCGATCAACTACGGCTGGGTGCAGATGACGACATCCGCTCCGCAGGGTTTTCCGATGACCGTCCACGGCTGGTGCTTCGAGAACACGGGCGAGGCCATCGCGATCGGGCCGGTATCCGACGTGGTCTTCGCGAACGGCTTCGACAGCTGAGCGGCTGCGCGTCAGGCACCCCGGCGCATCGCGCGCGCGCGATACACCGCGTAAGCGGCGCCGGCAACGCCGGTCAGCGCAGCCGGCAGCAGCAGCACGTACTCGTCGAGCTGCGTGTATCCCGCGGCGCCGGCCATCGCGCCGAGCGCAAAGCCGGAGAGGATCAGCAGATACAGATTGCGCCGTCGCGCCTCGTGCGCGAGCCCGCGCAGGCGCTGCCCGAGCATGATGCCCAGGTCGGTGACGATGCCCGAGACGTGGGTAGTGCGCAGCACCGCACCGCTGTAGGTGCTGGCCATTGCGTTCTGCAGGCCGCACGCAGCGGTCGCCACGCAGATGCCGACGGTCGAATGCTCGCGCAGCAGCGGAATCGCGATCAGCAGCAACAGCGACTCGATCATCAGCGCGACACCGTAGCGCCGCCCGAGACGCAGCGTGCTGTCGCCCACGATCGCGCCGCTCAGCGCCGCACCGGCGACAAAGCTCAGCAGGAAAAGGAACAGTTCCAGCGCTAGGCCGCCCTGCCCCTGCGTCACCGCGACGCCGAGCAAGGTGGTGGTGCCGGTCAGGTGGGTGATGGCCTGGTGCTCGAACGCGAGGAGACCGACCGCGTTGACCATTCCGGCAACGCCGGCCAGCGCAAACGCGCCAGCACCGACCCAGCGTGGCAGGCGCGCGACGACCATCAGTCTTTGAGCGGGTGCACTTCGGCTTCGGGCTTGACCTCACCGATAACATCGACACCGGCCGGCGGCGTGAAGCGGAACCGGTCGGCGCCGAGCTGGGGATTGCGCTGCCAGTCGGCATAGAGAGTTTCGGTGCGGTTGCCCAGCGTGTCCTTGAACACCATGCGGCTGAGCACGACGGCGCCGCCGCACTCGCTCCTGGCCGCATCCGCGCAGCCGAAGCCGAGATCGGCGTATTCGAATTCGGCTTCCTTCGCCTTGGACGTCAGCCGCAGCCATTTCAGGCCATCGCGCTCGCCCTGCTCGGCCGCGGCAAAGTCGCGATCGAGCAGGCTGACATCGGTCAACACGGTCAGCGGACTGTGCGCTTCTTCCAGGCTCTGGCTGCGCACGGTGACCTGTTCCAGGTCCGGGTCGTAGATCCAGACATGCATGCCGTCGGCGACGATGAGTTGCTCGTACGGCTTGGTCACGTTCCAGCGGAACTGGCGCGGCGCCTGCACGGCGAGACTGCCGCTGGAACCTTTGCCGGGATGGTTGTTCGCGTCGAACACGCGCTGCTCGAAATTCGCCGACACCGTCTGCAGACCTTTCGCGAAAGCATCCAGGCGCGCACGCGCGGTCTCGGCGGAGGCGCTGGTCGCGGCGCAGATCAGGCACAGGGCAAGCAGGCGGGTCGGCATGGGGATCATTCGTTGGTGGTGGAGGCTGCGCCGTGGACCGGCATGGATACGACAGGTTCCCGCGCGGCGAGGCGCGCATTCAGCCCGGCGAGGAATTCGCGCGGCTGATCGATACCCAGGACTATCGTGTCGACGCGGCGCTCGATGCCGAACCAACCGACGACGACGACGGGCTCGTGCAGGCTGATGTGCACGTTTGGCGTTCCGGCCTCGTTGAGCCGCAGTACGCCGGGCGCACGACGCGGCAGGTCGTCGCGACAGGGAGTGGCTTGCGCGACCGCCGCGAGCGGCACGGCCGCCTCCGCCACGGCCAGTCCGTAGCGCAGATACAGTGTGTCCGAATCGAGCGAGACGGGACAGCGCAGCGTGGCGCGGTAGTGGCCGAACATCAACGCCAGCGACAGCACGGTCAGCAGCGTAACGATCCAGGCGGTCGTAGCGCTTGCGAATACGGTCAGTATCGCGTGCGCGATCGGCAGATCGATCAGCATCAGGATCAGGAACGCCTGCTGGTTGCTGGCGTTGCCGTCCTTGCGGTGGTAGCTGAAATGCGTGTCGCCGGCGTAGTGCCAGGCTCGGCGCGCACCGGCGAATACGTGCAGCCACATGCGCATGTCGAACGCCACGACGCGCGCGGGAAGTGTCGTACCGAAGTGCTGCTGCACGCCCTCACGCAGTGCGTAATCCGGATTGCGGTCGCGCGCCAGACGCACGACGAGACGCAGCATGCTCACGACGATACCGACTTCCAGCGCCACGACGAGACCGAGACCGAGACCGACGTTGCGCAGCAGGCGCAGCGCCGACCAGGCCGGGCCGCTGGTATCGGGCAGGATCACGCTCGCGACCCAGATGCCGACACCGGCCAGCGCCAGCGCGCCCAGCGCCGCGCGGCGGCGATCACGCCGATGCAGCCACCAGTACACGGCGGGAACGGTCAGGAGCAGATCGAAGGTTGCCGGCCACTGCGGCAGGTCGCCGCTGGCACGCAGCCATTCCGGCGGTTGGCCCAGTATCTGCCAGCTGAAGGCATAGATCGCGATGGCGAAAAACAGCGCCCACACCGTGGCGCGGCGGCGTTCGGTCGGGCTCATACGTCGTGCTGCAGTATCCATGGCCTGGTGTGTCAACTCGTGAGCGTGCGTTGAATCGGGCGCGTTGATTTCAGAACTCCGGCGGCGGCGGCGCGAGGACGGTGCGATTGCCGTTGTGTTCCGGCGCGCTGACGACACCCTGCTGCTCCATGAGTTCGACCAGGCGCGCGGCGCGGTTGTAGCCCACCTTGAGGCGGCGTTGCACGCCCGATATCGACGCGCGGCGCGACTCGGTCACGATGCGCACGGCCTGGTCGTATAGCTCGTCGTAGTCGGAATTGCCTTCGCTGATTTCTTCCGGCAGGCCGGTCTCGCCGATGACCTTGCCGTCGTTGGTGGTCTGGACCTCTTCGAGCACCCCGGCGATGTATTCGGGGCGGCCCTGCGCGCGCAGCCACTGCACGACACGATGCACTTCGTGGTCGTCGACGAAAGCGCCGTGCACCCGCTCGGGGGTGGCCGTGCCTGGCGGCAGGTGCAGCATGTCGCCGTGGCCGAGCAGCGCCTCGGCGCCGGACTGGTCGAGGATGGTGCGCGAGTCGATCTTGCTCGATACCTGAAAAGCGATGCGGGTCGGGATATTGGCCTTGATCAGGCCGGTGATCACGTCGACCGACGGACGCTGCGTGGCGAGGATCAGGTGCACGCCGGCGGCGCGCGCCTTCTGCGCGAGGCGGGCGATGAGCTCTTCCACTTTCTTGCCGACGATCATCATCATGTCGGCGAATTCGTCGATGAAGATGACGATGTAGGGCAAGGGCTGCAGCGGCTCGGCGCGGCGTTCCGGCTGCGAGGCGTCCGGGCGGAACAGCGGGTCGAGCAATGGCTGACCGGCTTCCTCTGCTTCCCTGACCTTCTTGTTGAAGCCGGCCAGGTTGCGCACGCCGGTCGCGGCCATGAGCTTGTAGCGGCGTTCCATCTCGGCCACGCACCAGCGCAGTGCGTTGGCGGCTTCCTTCATGTCGGTGACGACCGGCGCGAGCAAATGCGGGATGCCTTCGTAGACCGACAGCTCCAGCATCTTCGGGTCGATCATGATCATGCGTACCTCGCGTGGGCTGGCCTTGTACAGCAGGCTCAGCACCATCGCGTTGACCGCTACCGATTTGCCCGAGCCGGTCGTGCCGGCGACCAGCAGATGCGGCATCTTGGCGAGGTCCGCCACGGCCGGACGTCCACCGATGTCCTTGCCCAGGGCCAGGGTCAGCGGCGACTTGGAGGCGTCGTACTTGTCCGAACGCAGGATTTCCGAGAGATAGACCATCTCGCGCTTGGCGTTGGGGATTTCCAGGCCGATCACGTTCTTGCCGGGGATCACGTCGACGACGCGCACGCTGACCACGGACAGGCCGCGCGCGATGTCCTTGTCGAGATTGCTGATCTGGCTGCCGCGCACGCCCGCAGCCGGCTCCATCTCGAAGCGGGTGACTACCGGCCCCGGAAACACGCCGACGACCTGGGCCTCGATGCGGAAATCCTTGAGCTTGAGTTCGACCTGACGCGAAAGCACGGCCAGCGTTTCCGCCGAATAGCCGGCGACTTGCGGTTTGGGTTCGTCCAGCAGCGACAGCGGCGGCAGTTCGCCGTTGACCGGCGCACCGACGAATAGCGGGATCTGCTGCTCGCGCTCGGCGCGCTCGCTCTTTTCGATGGCGGCAGCGGCGGGCTTCTCGATGCGTACCGGTTCGCGCTTGGCCTGCTTGACGGTTTCGACCTTGCGCACTTCCTCGCGCTCGCTGCGTGCGGCGCGGGCGACTCGGGCGTCGTCGGCCTTTTTCAGGCTGCCCACCAGCCAGCCGCCGGCCACAAGGATGCCGCGACCGATCGCATCCATGACTTTGAACCAGGACAGGCCCGTGGCCAGCGTGACGGCAACGAGAAATACGGCGAGCAGCAGCAAGGTGGCGCCGAGAAAACCAAATCCATGCAGAAGGCCGCCGCCGATCATTTTGCCGAGGATGCCGCCAGCTTTCTCCGGCAACTGGCTCGGACCGGTGAAATGCAGATGGGCCAGGCCGCTGCCGCTAAGGAAAAACGCGACGAAGCCAACCAGACGCAACGAGGGTTCCAGCGCCGACTTCGGCGCGTCTTCGCGCGGCCGCAGGATGCCGGCGCCGACCGCCAGCAGCAACAACGGAAACACGTAGGCCAGGCCACCGAAGAAATACAGCGAGAGATCGGCGATCCAGGCGCCGACCGCACCACCGAAATTGTGGATCTGCTCGGGTTCGCCAGCATGCGACCAGCCCGGATCCTGCGGGCTGTAGCTCAACAGGCAGGCGAGCAGATAGACGACGACGGGCAACAGCAGGATGAACGCGATTTCGCGCAGACGCTTCTGCAACGGGTCGGAGCCGGTCATGGCAGGGATGGCTTTGGAAGTGCGCGACACCGCTGGACTATACCTCAAGAAATCGCCGCAAGGCGTTGTTCGACCAATGATTCCGGGGGGCGGCGCGACACCTGGCAGAACCCACGCTCGCGCAATGGCGAGGCTCGTCTGCACGGCGGTCTGTGCACCAGCCCGACTTTACCCCGTCATCGCGTAGCGGGCAGCCTGCTCTGCCGCTACTTGCCCGACCGGCAGAAACCAGCCGATCACGGCCGAGTCTGCTGTGAGCCGTGCCAGGCGCGGACCGCGTGAACGATCAGCTCGTGACCTGCCGCAATGAAAGCGGCTGCCGCCACCCTGACTTCCGCGAGGATCGTGACGTTCATCGCCCACGCATGCAAAGCCATCGGCGTCACGATGTGGTGGCCAAGACGGTCGAGGCTGAACAGGGCACAGGCCGGCACGACGCCCCGTCCGGTCAAGCAACCGCCGCGCCGCAGCAGCCGGCTGCCGGCTGCCGCACAGGCTAATGGCGAGGAAACCGATCCAGGTGCCATGGACGCCCCGCCGGGACCAGACCGGTGACAGGCCGGGATAGCCCGGCAGGTATTCGGCGTTATGGATGAACGGCAGGAGTGACGCGATAGCGTAAGCCGCCAGCAGTTGCCGAAATGCGAGGACGTTGCCGGGTCGGTCGGACGATGCCTCGGGACATCGTCCGAGCCAGCCTCCCGGGGATATCCCAGGGAGGCGTCAGGACTGGATTACAGCATGCCCTTGAGGGCCGGATGCACGATCTCGCCGCCATCGATGTTGATACCGCGCTTCAGCGCTTCGTTGTCGCGCCACTGCGGACCGGCTGCCATGCGCTGCACATACGGCAGGATCGCGGCGCAGATGGCCTGCGACGACGTCTGCGGCACGGCACCAGGCATGTTGGTCACGGCGAAATGGGTCACGCCGTCGACAACGTAGGTCGGCTCGGCCCAGGTGGTCGGACGCGCGGTCTCGAAGCAGCCGCCCTGGTCGATGGAGATGTCGACGAGCACGCTGCCGGCCTCCATCGACTTGACCATCTCATGCGTCACGACGTGCGGCGCCTTGGCGCTCGGGATCAGCACGGCACCGACGACGAGATCGGCCGTGGCGACCTCGCGCGCAACGTATTCCTGGTACGGATACAGCGCGGTCACGTTGGTGCCCAGCGCCATCATCTGCGCGAGGCGGTCCGGACGCTTGTCGAACACCACGACATTGGCGCCGCCCGCCGCGGCGAGCGCGGCAGAGTTGCCGCCGGCAGCGCCGGCGCCCAGTACCACGACCTTTCCGCGCTCGGTCGACGGCAGGCCGCCGAGCAGCTTGCCCTTGCCGCCCATGGGCTGGTGCAGCAGGTGGGTGCCGACCTGGATCGCGATGCGGCCGGCGATGATGGACATGGGAGCCAGCAGCGGCAGCGAGCCGTCGGCTTCTTCCACGGATTCGAAGGCGACGCCGGTCAGGCCGATGTCGAGCAGGCGGCGCGTCAGTTCGGGCTCCGGCGCCAGATGCAGGTAGCAGAACAGCTGATGGTGCTTGCGCAAGCGCTCCAGATCGCCCTTGATCGGCTCCTTGACCTTGACGATCAGTTCACCGCATTCGTACAGCGCGTCCGCGTCCGCGGCGATCTTCACGCCGACGCGGGTGAAGTCGGCGTCGGAGAAGCCGCTCTTGGTGCCGGCGCCGGACTGCACATAGACCTCGTGACCGCGCCTGACCAGTTCCGCACAGGCGGCCGGCACCAGCGCGACGCGCCCTTCCAGAGTCTTGGTTTCCGACGGAATACCGATACGCATTGCAATTCCTCGTGGTGTGAATAGCTCAGTTCTTGTGACGCTACGCGCGACGCCCTCCCGAGCTTCGCACCCGCTCTTGAATCGCCGACCTGTTCTCCCCATCCTTCCGGGCTCTTGCTGACCCGAACGTCGGCCGCTTCATAGCATTCACTGCGAAGCACCGGTGTGAAAGGATTGGGTCAGGGACGATCGGGATTTCGGTGAATTTCGCCGCCCCGTCGCATGAATCGACACGTTCAAGGCCGCTTTTTTGCGGCGAGGGATTATACATGAGCACCCCCAAGCACAGTCGCCTGCTGATCCTCGGTTCCGGCCCGGCCGGTTATACCGCGGCGGTATACGCGGCGCGTGCGAATCTCAAGCCGCTGCTGATCACCGGACTCCAGCAGGGTGGCCAGCTGATGACGACGACCGATGTCGACAATTGGCCGGGCGATGTGGAGGGCCTGCAGGGTCCGGCGCTGATGGAACGCATGCGCGAACACGCTGCGCGCTTCGACACCGAAATCGTATTCGACCACATCCACACGGTGGACCTGTTGCAGCGTCCGTTCCACCTCGTCGGCGACAACGGCAGCTATACCGCGGACGCCCTGATCATCACCACCGGTGCGACGGCGAAGTATCTTGGCCTGCCATCGGAAGACAAATTCAAGGGCCAGGGAGTGTCGGCCTGCGCGACCTGTGACGGCTTTTTCTTCCGCGAGCAGGAAGTCGCCGTGATCGGCGGCGGCAACACCGCCGTCGAGGAAGCATTGTACTTGGCGAACATTGCTAAAAAAGTCACAGTGGTACACCGTCGCGACAAGTTCCGCGCGGAGAAGATCCTGCAGGACAAGCTGTTCGCGAAAGAAAAGGCCGGCAAGGTCGAGATCGTGTGGAACCACGGCGTCGACGAAGTGCTTGGCGATGGCACCGGCGTGACTGGCGTGCGCCTGCGCAGCACGACCGACGATTCGACGCGGGACCTGTCGATCAGCGGCCTGTTCGTCGCGATCGGCCACACGCCAAATACGGCCCTGTTCGACGGCCAGCTCGATATGAACAATGGCTACATCCGCATCAGGAGCGGACTCGACGGCGGCGCCACCGCGACCAGCATTCCCGGCGTATTTGCCGCAGGCGACGTGGCAGACCAGGTGTACCGTCAGGCCGTGACATCGGCGGGCTTCGGCTGCATGGCCGCGCTCGACGCGGAGAAATACCTGGACAAGCTGGGACTGGCGTGAGGCCGGCAGCGGCCGCCGTCGCATGAGCGGCGACCGCCGCCGGATCGCGTTCCACGCGCAACTGGCCGAGATTCCGCCGGTCGCGTGGGACGCCCTGCGGCCCGACGACAACCCGTTCCTGTCCCATGCCTTCCTGGCCGGGCTGGAGC
This sequence comes from Tahibacter sp., assembly GCF_032229445.1. Taxonomy (NCBI): domain Bacteria; kingdom Pseudomonadati; phylum Pseudomonadota; class Gammaproteobacteria; order Lysobacterales; family Rhodanobacteraceae; genus Tahibacter; species Tahibacter sp. The sequence continues at coordinate 112,701 of NZ_JAVTWC010000115.1, read as the reverse complement.
GGCACGGCTGCATCCGTGCCGACCTGGGCTGGCAACCACACCATCTCGCACTGTACGAGAACGAGCACCTTGCCGGCGCCGCGCCGGTCTATCTCAAGGCCAACTCGCACGGCGAGTTCGTGTTCGACTGGGCCTGGGCCGACGCGTTCGAGCGCCACGGCTTCGACTACTACCCCAAGCTGCTCTGCGCGGTGCCGTATTCGCCGGTCTGCGGACCGCGGCTGCTCGGCAGGGACTGCGCGCGCCTGCTCGGTGCGTTGCGCGGCGAATGCGAGCGGCATGGCCTTTCCTCGGTGCACCTGAACTTCACCGCACCGGGCCAGGCCATACCGGAAGACCCGGAGCACTGGCTCGAACGCAACGACTGGCAGTTCCACTGGCACAACGACGGCTATCGCGACTTCGACGATTTTCTCGCCGCGCTGCTGCCGAAGAAACGCAAGAACCTGCGGCAGGAACGCGCCCGCGTCGCGGCACAAGGCGTCGAGATTGACGCACTACGCGGCGACGAACTCGATGACGACGACTGGCGCTTCATTTACGCCTGCTACGCGGCGACGTTCGAGGAAAAGGGCAATTACCCCGCGCTGACCGAATCCTTCCTGCGTCATCTCGGCACCGCGATGCCGCATCAGGTGGTCGTGTTCCTCGCACGCCAGCACGGCGAGCGCGTCGCAATGGCGTTCTGCCTGCGCAGCGCGACCACGCTCTACGGCCGCTACTGGGGTTGCCTGCGCGAGATCCCGGGCCTGCATTTCGAGGCCTGCTACTACCAGGGCATCGCCTACTGCCTGCGCGAAGGCCTGCAGCGCTTCGAACCCGGCGCACAGGGCCAGCACAAGATCGCGCGCGGCTTCCTGCCGCAGCGCACGCGCTCGTTCCACTTTGTCGCCCATGCGGATTTCCGCGCGGCGATACGGCGCAGCCTTGCCGCCGAACACGTCCAGGTCAGCCACTGGGGCGAGTCGCTGTGGGCGCAGTCGCCGTTCACTACGCTGCCCTCGGCGGTGACGCCTACCGCATGATCCGCATTCCGATCCTGCGCGTTGGCGGCGACGAGGCATTCCCTGCCGTGGAAACCGCGCTGCGCGAACCCAACGGTCTGCTCGCTGCCGGTGGCGACCTGCGGCCGGAACGGCTGCTGCGCGCCTACGCACAGGGCATCTTCCCGTGGTTTTCGCCCGGAGAACCCGTGCTCTGGTGGTCGCCGGACCCGCGCATGGTGTTCGCGACGCAGGCCATGCACGTGCCGCGGCGCCTCGCGCGCTGGCTGCGCAGCTGCGACTGGCGGCTGGCCGCGGACCGCGATTTCGCCGCCGTCATGCGTGAGTGCGCCGCACCGCGGGACGGCCATTCCGGCACCTGGATCACACCCGCCATGCGGGGCGCCTACGAACAGCTGCATGCGCTGGGCCATGCCCATTCCGTCGAGGTCTATGCGGGAGAGACGCTGGTCGGCGGCATCTACGGCGTCGCGGTGGGTCGCATGTTCTACGGCGAATCCATGTTCAGTCGCGCGAGCAACGCCTCGAAGGTCGCCCTGCTCGCCCTGGCCTGGCGCCTGCGCGCATGGGGCTGGCCGCTGATCGACGCCCAGGTCAGCTCCGAGCATCTGCAGACGCTGGGCGCGCAGGAGCTGCCGCGGCGTGCGTTCTGCACGCGGATCGCCGGGCTCGTGGGCCAGCCGGGCCGCATCGGCCCCTGGCACGGCGAGCTCGACGCCCTGCGGCCAGCGCAGCTGGCGCAACCTGTCGCCGCCACGGGCACGCCTTAGCTTCCCGTAACCGCTCCAACATGGCATCATCCCGCGCCGCTCCGACCGGGAACTTGAAAAGGGCCAGATTCGCCCTTTCTCATACCTGTTGCGGCTGGCGCCTGCGCAGCCGGGCAGTCAGTTCGGGGATTTACCCAATGAGCGTGCCAGGAAACCCGTTTCTTTCGGGTTCTTGTCCGGTCACAGCCAAAAACGAAGGGCCAATGTCCAAAGACGATGTCATCGAGATGGAAGGCACGGTGCTTGAAACCCTGCCCAACACCATGTTCCGCGTGAAGCTGGAAAACGGCCACGTGGTCACCGCCCATATTTCGGGCCGCATGCGCAAGAACTACATCCGCATCCTGACCGGCGACAAGGTCAAGTGCGAGATGACGCCTTACGACCTGACCAAGGGTCGCATCACCTACCGCATGAAGTAAGCCGGGTCGGCGCGGCTTCGTCGCCGCACCCCTGAGGCAGGCTCCCTGTCCTGGCCCAGCCCGCGGCCGATCCCGGCAGCCCCAGCAGGTTGTTGAGAAAGTGGAACGACCGCCTTTCTCAACCGCTTGTGTGATCGATTCTCTGGCAATTCAACCTGGATCGCTCCAGCGGGTTGCTTTCGACAGCCTGCTGAATGCGCAAGGCCCGGAACCAGTCCGGGCCTTGCGCATTGTTGCCTGTCGCTCCACACCTCAGTCGACGACCACAGCCAGCTGCTCGGTGGCCTCGACACGCACGTCGAGCTCGCCGTCGTCGGTGGTCGACAGGAACACCCGGCCGCCGTCGACCAGCTTGCCGAACAGCAGTTCGTCGGCCAGTGCGCGCTTGACGTTGTCCTGGATGACGCGTGCCATCGGCCGCGCCCCCATCTGCGGATCGAAGCCATGCTCGGCCAGCCAGCGCCGCGCATCCTGGTCGACATGCAGCGACACATGCTTCTCGTGCAGTTGGGATTCCAGCTCGATCAGGAACTTGTCCACAACCCGCAGGATGTGATCGAGATCCAGCGCGCCGAACTGCACGATCGCGTCGAGGCGATTGCGGAATTCCGGCGTGAACTGGCGGCGGATCGCTTCCATCGCGTCGGTAGCATGGTTCTGCGCGACGAAACCGATCGTGCGTCGCGCGGCCTGGGTCGCGCCGGCGTTCGTCGTCATCACCACGATCACGTTCTTGAAGTTCGCCTCACGCCCGTTCGTGTCGGTCAGCGCGCCACGGTCCATGACCTGCAGCAGGATGTTGAACACGTCCGGATGCGCCTTCTCGATCTCGTCCAGCAACAACACGCAGTGCGGATGCTTGACGATCTGCTCGGTCAGCAGGCCACCCTGGTCGAAACCGACATAGCCCGGGGGCGCACCGATCAGGCGCGACACCGAATGCGCTTCCATGTATTCGGACATGTCGAAGCGGATCAGTTCGATGCCGAGGTGCATCGCGAGCTGACGCGTGACTTCGGTCTTGCCCACGCCGGTCGGACCGGCAAGCAGGAAGCAGCCGATCGGCTTGGACGAATTGCCCAGTCCCGAACGCGCCATCTTGATCGCGCCGGCCAGCGAGTCGATGGCCTGATCCTGGCCAAATACGACCATCTTGAGGTTGCGGTCGAGGTTGCGCAGCACGTCGCGGTCGGAAGCCGAAACCTGCTTGGGCGGGATCCGCGCCATGCGCGCGACGATGAATTCGATCTCGGGCACGTCGACGACGTTCTTGCGTTCGTCCTCGGGCACCAGCCGCTGCCGTGCGCCGGCCTCGTCGATCACGTCAATCGCCTTGTCCGGCAACAGGCGGTCGGCGATGTGCTTGACCGAGAGGTTGACGGCGGCCATCAGTGCGTCGTTGGTGTATTCGACGTTGTGATGTTCCTCGAAGCGCGAACGCAGACCCTTGAGGATCTCGAACGAATCCGCGATCGACGGCTCGACGATGTCGATCTTCTGGAAGCGTCGCGCGAGTGCGCGGTCCTTTTCGAAGATCGCGCGGTATTCCTGGAACGTGGTCGAACCGATGCAGCGGATCTCGCCCGAGGCAAGCATGGGCTTGATCAGGTTGGACGCGTCCATCGTGCCGCCCGATGCCGAACCCGCACCGATGATGGTGTGGATCTCGTCGATGAACAGTACCGCCTGCGGCTCCTTCTTGAGCTGGCCTATGACGGCCTTGAGGCGCTTTTCGAAATCGCCGCGGTACTTGGTGCCGGCAACCAGCGCGCCGAGATCGAGCGCGTAGATGGTCGCGTCCTTGAGGACTTCCGGCACGTCGTTCTCGACGATGCGCTTGGCCAGGCCCTCGGCGAGCGCGGTCTTGCCGACGCCGGCCTCGCCCACGTAGAGCGGATTGTTCTTGCGCCGGCGGCAGAGCACCTGGATCGTGCGCTCCACTTCCTCGGCCCGGCCGATCAGCGGATCGATCTTGCCTTGGCGCGCAAGCTCGTTGAGGTTGGACGCGAATTCGGTCAACGGGTTGCCCTTGGGCTCGCCGCCTTCCTCGGCCTCACGCTCGCCGCTGCCGACGCCGGGCTGCTGCTGCGGCTCGTGGCCGATCTTGGCGATGCCGTGGGAGATGTAGTTGACGACGTCCAGACGCGTGATTTCCTGCTGATTGAGGAAATACACGGCGTGGGAATCCTTTTCGCCGAAGATCGCGACCAGCACGTTGGCGCCGGTGACTTCCTTCCGGCCCGAGGACTGCACATGGTAGACGGCGCGCTGCAGAACGCGCTGGAAGCCCAGCGTCGGTTGCGTGTCGCGTTCGTCGCTGGGCGGAAGCACCGGCACGGTTTCCGCGATGATCGCCTTGAGTTCCTTGCCGAGCTTGGCGATATCGGCGCCGCAGGCGCGCAGTACGGCCGCGGCGGACGGGTTTTCGAGAAGAGCCAGCAGCAAGTGCTCCACGGTCATGAATTCGTGGCGCTGCTCGCGCGCATCCTTGTAGCACTGGCCAATGGTGAGTTCGAGGTCTTTGCTGAACATGCCTTACCCCTGTATCAGGATGCGCCGGAGATGGGGACCACTCAGGCTTTTTCCATGGTGCACAACAATGGATGGTGGTTGGAACGCGCAAACTCGTTGACCTGGGTGACCTTCGTCTCCGCTACCTCGCGCGTATACAGACCGCAAACCCCGCGTCCGCGCAAATGCACATTGAGCATCACTTCGTGGGCGTTCTCGTACGTGAGGCCGAAAAAGGACTGCAGGATATGGACCACAAAGTCCATCGGCGTGTAATCGTCGTTCAGCAACAGAACCTGGTACATCGGCGGTCGCGCCACTTCCGGGCGCGCTTCCTCCACCGCAATGCCATGTTCGTGATCCGGTCTGTGTTCGGTATTGCCTGACATTGGTCCGCCGCATTCCTGGCCTGGATCGAGTATAGCGCCGCTAATGGTGGTGGCTGCGCCGTTTGCAAGGTCCGCCGGAGCGTGGCAGCGGCTCGTGTAACATCCTGGGGATGACCACGGAAAAGCCAAAGCCGGAGGCCGAAGACGACCTCGTCTGGCGCCCCCGCGTGACCGTTGCGACCATCGTGCCCAAGGACGACCGCTATCTGCTCGTCGAAGAGGAGATCCGCGGCCGCCTGCTCCTGAACCAGCCGGCCGGACATCTGGAGCCGGGCGAATCCCTCACCGATGCCGCGCGCCGCGAAACGCGCGAGGAGACCCGCTGGGAGGTGGAGCTGGATTGCCTGGTCGGCATCCATCAGTGGGTGAATCCCGAGTTCGACCGGCATTTCCTGCGCTTCACCTTCGCCGCGCACCCGGTGCGCCACCACCGGCAGCAGGCTCTCGACAGCGGCATCAAGGCCGCCGTCTGGATGAGCCGCACCGAGATCGAAGCGGCGACGCCGCGTCTGCGCAGTCCGCTGATCCTGGCAAGCATCGACGCCTGGCTCGGCGGGCGGCGGCTGCCGCTGTCGCTACTGCAGCATCTCGTGCCGGGCCCCGACCGCGCATGAGCGGCTCCCTGGTCATGGTCGGCGTGTCCGGTGGCGTGGACTCGTCGGTCGCGGCCTTGCTGCTCAAGCGCCAGGGGCGCCGGGTTGCCGGGCTGTTCATGAAGAACTGGGAAGACGACGGCCGCCTCGGCGAATGCGATGCCGACCGCGATCGTCTGGACGCGCTGCGCGTCTGTGCCGCGCTCGACCTGCCGTTTCATACGCGCAATTTCTCCGGCGAATACTGGAACCAGGTGTTCACGCATTTCCTGGCCGAGTATCGCGCCGGCCGCACGCCGAATCCGGACGTGCTGTGCAATCGCGAGATCAAGTTCCGCACCTTTCTCGACCAGGCGCGCGAACTCGGTGCCGACAAGATCGCGACCGGGCATTACGCCCGCATCGACGAGGCCGATGGCCGCTACCGCCTGCTGCGCGGCCGCGACGAGAACAAGGACCAGAGCTATTTCCTCTACACGTTGGGCCAGACCCAGCTCTCAGCCACGGAGTTCCCGGTCGGCGAGCTGCACAAGCCGCGGGTCCGCGAGCTCGCGCGCGAGGCCGGCCTCATCACTCACGCCAAGAAAGACTCCACCGGCATCTGCTTCATTGGCGAACGCGATTTCCGCGAGTTCCTGGCGCAGTACATCCCGGCCCAGGCCGGCGAGATCGTCACGCCCGAAGGCGCTGTGATCGGCGAGCACCAGGGCGTCATGTACTACACGCTCGGCCAGCGTCAGGGTCTGGGCATCGGCGGACGCCGCGATGCGGACGGCCAGCCTTGGTACGTTGTCGGCAAGGACCTTGCGACGCGCCGGCTCATCGTCGCTCAGGGCAACGGCAATCGCTGGCTGGACTCGCGCCGGCTGTGCGCGGACGAAGCCAGCTGGACGGCCGGCGCAGCCCCGGCGGACGGGCTGCGCTGCACGGCCAGGACGCGCTACCGCCAAGCTGACCAAGCCTGCACCCTGGAATTTGCCGGCACCGGCCTCAACGTGCATTTCGACGAGGCACAGCGCGCGGTCACGCCGGGCCAGTCCATCGTGTTCTACAGAGGCGAGGAATGCCTCGGCGGCGCGGTGATCGCAGCCACCGACGCGCCCTACGGCGGGCTTTCAGCACAAGGATGAACGCATGAACGAAGCTCAAGTCATCGCGCTGGCCGGCGTGTTCCAGGCCGCCGCGCTCGTGCGTGCCACAGCGACCAGCGGCAGCCAGGATGCCGCGGCGCTGGAAGCGAGCATCGCGAGCATCCTGCGCGTCGACGTGGACGACGCCGCGAGCGCGTTCGGCGGCCTGGGCAATCTGCGGCTCGGCCTTGAAGCGATGGTGCAGCAGCTCGACCGCAGTCCAGGCGACGTGGCGATCAGCCAGATTGCCGTCACCGTGTTGCGCGTGGAACGCAAGCTGTCCGCGCGGCCGGAGATGTTGCAGGCCTTGCGCGACGGCATCGAGGCGATCCAGCGTCAGGTCGATCACCTCGGTGTGACCCATTCGAGCGTGCTCGCGCGCCTGTCCGAGTTGTACGCCAACACCCTGTCCAACCTGCGTCCGCGCGTCGTGGTGCAGGGCAACCCGCTGTATCTGCAGCAGCCGGCCCAGGTCGAACGCATCCGTTCGACGCTGCTAGCCGGTGTGCGCGCCGCAGTACTCTGGCGCCAGCTCGGTGGCAGCCAGTGGCAGCTACTGTTCAAACGCAGTCAGGTGGTCATGCTGGCGCGGGGTATGCTGAGTCGCGCGAAGCTCGACGGCGCCTGAGCGGCGTGGCGCCTTGCCGCGCCGGCGCGGGATCGCCGGCGATATGCCGTTACGTCACATCAGCGACCAAAGTCGCGCGCAAAAACTGCCGTCAAACACCCGTTTGAGGCATAATGTGCCGCTTTTTTTTTGAGTAGCCGCCGCGCCGGCCCGTCCGTCCCGCCGCCGCCAGCCGGCCTCTCGTCGCCTCACTCGGATCCAGCCGCTGCACGCCAGGAGAATGGAATGAAAGACTCTTTCTCGACCCGCACCTCACTCGAGGTCAACGGTCAGCGCTACACCATCGCCAGCCTCGCCAAGCTGGGCGAGCGCTATGACCTCAAGCGCCTGCCGTTCTCGATGAAGATCCTGCTCGAGAACCTCCTGCGCCACGAGGACGGCGTCAACGTGACGCAGAAAGAGATCGAAGCCGTCGCCAACTGGGAGGCGACCAAGGAACCGGATACCGAAATTTCGTTCATGCCTGCGCGCGTGGTGCTGCAGGATTTCACAGGCGTGCCCTGTGTCGTCGATCTGGCGGCGATGCGCGACGCGGTGGTCAAGCTCGGCGGCGACGCGAGCCAGATCAATCCGCAGATTCCGTCGGAACTCGTGATCGACCATTCGGTGCAGGTCGACGTGTTCGGCAAGCCCGAGGCGCTGGATCTCAACGGCAAGATCGAGTTCGGCCGCAACATCGAACGCTATTCCTTCCTGCGCTGGGGCCAGAACGCGTTCGACAACTTCAAGGTGGTGCCGCCGAACACCGGCATCGTGCATCAGGTGAACCTCGAGAATCTGGCCCGCGTCGTCATGACGCGCAGCAACGCCGGTGACACCTGGGCTTTCCCGGACACGGTGTTCGGTACCGACTCGCACACCACGATGATCAACGGCATCGGCGTGCTCGGCTGGGGCGTCGGCGGCATCGAGGCGGAAGCCGCGATGCTCGGCCAGCCCTCGTCGATGCTGATTCCACAGGTCGTCGGTTTCAGGCTCAGCGGCAAGCTGCCGGAAGGTGCGACCGCGACCGACCTGGTACTGACCGTCACCCAGACGCTGCGCAAGCATGGCGTGGTCGGCAAGTTCGTCGAGTTCTTCGGGCCGGGCCTGGACCACCTGCCGCTGGCCGACCGCGCGACGATCGCGAACATGGCGCCGGAATACGGCGCGACCTGCGGCATCTTCCCGATCGACAGTGAAGCGCTGAGCTATCTGCGCCTGTCCGGCCGTGACGAAGCGCTGATCAACCTTGTGGAAGCCTATGCCAAGGCCCAGGGTCTGTGGCGCGACCCCGGCCAGCCCGACGCGGAATACAGCTCGGTGCTGAGCCTGGACCTCGCCGACATCAAGCCGTCGATGGCCGGGCCCAAGCGCCCGCAGGACCGCGTGCTGCTTGAAAATGTCGAGGCCAACTACCGGGAAGCGCTGGCCCCGATGGCGGACGCACGCGCGACGAAGAGCAAGTCGGCGACGCCGGGCTCGGCCAAGGTCTGCAAGGACGGTAGCGAATACACCCTGAAGGACGGCGCCGTCGTGATCGCGGCGATCACTTCCTGCACCAACACCTCCAACCCGGCGGTCATGCTCGGCGCCGGCCTGCTCGCGCGCAACGCGGTCGCGAAGGGTCTCAAGGTGGCACCGTGGGTCAAGACCTCGCTCGGCCCGGGCTCGCTGGTCGTCACCGACTATCTGAAGAAGGCCGGCGTCCTCAAGCACCTGGAACAACTGGGCTTTTACGTCGTCGGCTACGGCTGCACGACCTGCATCGGCAACTCCGGCCCGTTGCCGGAAGAGGTCTCCGCCGGCGTCGCCGAAGGCGATCTGATCGTGACCTCCGTGCTCTCGGGCAACCGCAACTTCGAAGGCCGCGTGCATCCCGAAGTCAAGATGAACTACCTGGCCTCGCCGCCACTGGTCGTCGCCTACGCGATCGCCGGCACCGTCGATACGGATCTGTCCAAGGATCCGATCGGCCATGACGAAGCCGGCAAGGCGGTCTTCCTGCGCGACATCTGGCCGACGAACAAGGAAATCGGCGACGTCATCGCCGAGACAGTTGGCCCCGAGATGTTCAAGAAGAACTATGCCGATGTATTCAAGGGCGACAGCCGCTGGAACCAGATCGCCTCGGCCGAGGGCGAGATCTACGCCTGGGACAGCACCTCCACGTACATCAAGAATCCGCCCTACTTCGACGGCATGACGATGAACGTCGGCAAGATCGAGGACATTTTCGGCGCACGCGCGCTGGGCCTGTTCGGCGACTCGATCACGACCGACCACATCTCGCCCGCCGGCGACATCAAGGCCAGTTCCCCGGCCGGCGCCTTCCTTCAGGGACGCGGCGTGTCGAAGATCGATTTCAACTCGTACGGCTCGCGCCGCGGCAACGACGACGTGATGGTGCGCGGCACATTCGCCAACATCCGCATCAAGAACCTGATGCTGGGCGGCGAGGAAGGCGGCAACACCTACCACTACCCGGACGGCGCCAAGCTGTCGATCTACGACGCGGCGATGCGCTACAAGACCGAAGGCGTACCGCTCGTCGTCATCGCCGGCAAGGAATACGGCACGGGTTCCTCTCGTGACTGGGCGGCCAAGGGCACCATGCTGCTCGGCGTCAAGGCCGTGATCGCCGAGAGCTTCGAGCGCATCCATCGCTCCAACCTCGTCGGCATGGGTGTGCTGCCGCTGCAGTTCAAGGATGGCGAGAATGCGCAGACCATCGGCCTCAAGGGCGATGAAGTGTTCGAGATCGCCGGTCTCAACGACGGCGAGGCGCGTGAGATCGACGTGCTGGCCAAGGGCGCGACCGAAACCAAGCGCTTCACGGTCAAGGTGCTGCTGCTGACGCCAAAGGAAGTCGAATACTTCCGCCATGGCGGCATCCTGCCCTACGTGCTGCGCCAGCTCGCGGCGGCGCCAAAGGCGGCCTGAGGTCCATGCGATGGCGGCGCCGGTCTCCGGCGCCGCCCGCTTCGCGACCCGCCGGCAATTCGATTCGCGCGCGCTGGTGCCGCGCAGGGTTCAGCGTGTGCAGTGCTTTCCGCGTGACCCATACGCGATGGCGCAGGGACGCCCAGGGTCGCCCGCCTGTGCCAGGACTGGCCGCCTCACCGCGCTGAACGGCGCTATTTGCCGCGCTTGAGCGCCGCCCGCGTTTCGCCTTTCCACATGCGCTCGTCGTACAGGAATTCGTCGCTGCTGCGGATCTGCAGCTGACCGTACAGCGGCGAAGCGGCGCGCAGCAGCACGTTGCGTTCGCTCGACGACAGCACGCTCGGCACGCTCAGTCCCAGTGCGTCGGAATGACGCGCCCAGCGGTCACCGGCGGCGCGCGCGGCGGTCGGATCGTCGCTGCGCCAGTTGACCGGCTTGTCGCCGACCTCCTCGATGTTCTCCACCACAGCATCCGCCGGCAGTTCGATGCACAGCTTCACATGCGGGATGGTGCGGAATTCCAGCGCCAGGTGGACGAACTTCTCCAGCAGCGCGAGCGATTCGCTGGCGGCGGTATACAGGATCGCCGTACCGGCCGAATGCCAGCGGCCGGGCCATGCCTTGGCGCCTTCGACCGACAGCGGCGAGTGCATGAACTCCTTGCGGATGATGCGCCAGACGATCACGGTACGATGCCGTGGTAGACCTGTTCGAGCAGCAGGATCACGGCTTCGGTGCCGGCGGCGTTGTCGATGAGATCCAGCGGAATCCGACCGTCCAGGCCCGGTTGCGGTCGCCCCATCCAGGAGCGGACGTTGTCGTCGCTGACCAGTACGCGCTGGGCGACGCCTAGCACGCCGATGATGCGATACAGCGCGTCCGCCTCGGCGCCGGTCAGGTCGGCCTTGTCCTTGAAGCGCCGCTCCAGCGTCGACGGACTGACCCGCAGCAGCCGGGCCAGCCGTTCACGCGCGATGCCGAGATTCGACGCGGCTGCATCGGCGACCGACAGGGACAGGCCCTTGCGCAGAAGTGCATCGAACTGCAGCGCCGTTGCCGGCACGCGGAAGCGGGACGTGCCGCGGTTGGATTGCAGAAACCGCGAGACGTCCTCGGCGGTGGCACTCATTACCGTTCTCCAAATGACAGTTCAATCGCTGTCAGATGCGGAATATACGCGCGATTTCCAGCGCGCGTCACGTCGGCCCAGCGCCGCGTCAGCGGTCGAAGCGATGACTCAGCGCTGGCGCCAGCTCGCACTGATGCATTGCCAGTCACCGCCTACCTGCTTCCAGCCGGTTTCCACGTCATAGATCGCGCCGCGCTCCGGCAACAGGCCACCGGCACCGCCGCTCAGCGTAACCGTCATCGTCGCGGTCGCGCGCGGCGCCTGTATCGTGACCTCGATCGGGCCGATCAGCACGCCCACCGACTCGTTGCGCAGGAACTGCGCACGCAGCAGGTTGTGCAGGGAGGGGCGGTCGAAACCGGCCTCCTGGCCCGCGAAGTCCTCGGCCACATGCGCCATGAAGTCGCGCGGATTGCGCGTTTCGACCGCCGACTCCATCGCCGCGATCGTCTCGCGGATACGTGTTTCGTCCGGCGTGCGGCTGCACGCCGCGACTGTCAGCACAAGCAAAGCAGCGAGTATTGGCAAGGCCAATCGCATGAGCGGTTCCGGAAGCGGCGGGCATCCGATTGGCGCACAGCTCGCGTCTCGCTGCAATGCGGCTTGCTGCATTTTCCAGGCGTGTGCTCCAATCGGGCGTAATCCGCCGCCGTACAGCGGCAATGACGCCAATCCTGCCCGAGGCAATTCCCACGATGAGCACCCAACGACCCTGGCTCGCGAACTATCCTTCCGGCGTTCCGGCCGAGATCGATCTTCACGAGTATTCCTCGGTCGTCGCCGTGCTCGAATCATCTTGCGAGCGTTTCCGCGAACGTCCTGCCTTCTCCAACATGGGCAAGCAGCTTCGCTACGATGAGGTCGATCGCCTCAGCCGGCAGTTCGCCGCGTTCCTGACCGAAGACCTCGGGCTCAAGCGCGGCGACCGGGTCGCGCTGATGATGCCTAACGTGCTGCAGTATCCGATCGCGATCTTCGGCGTGTTGCGTGCCGGTCTGACCGTCGTCAACACCAATCCGATGTATACGCCGCGCGAGCTCAAGCACCAGCTCGTCGATTCGGGTGCGGCTGCGATCGTCGTGCTGGACAACTTCGCCGCGACCGTCGCCGAGGTGCTGCGCGACACGCCGGTAAAGCACGTCATCACGACAGGCCTGGGCGACCTGCTCGGCTTTCCGAAGGCGCTGCTCACCAATTTCGTCGTCAAGTACGTCAAGAAGCTCGTACCGCCATTCCAGATCGAAGGCCATATCCGATTCAATGAAGCGCTAGCGCGCGGCGGGCGCCAGACCTTCAAGCGCACCGAGCTGACTCACGACGACATCGCTTTCCTTCAGTACACCGGCGGGACGACCGGCGTGGCCAAGGGCGCCATGCTGACCCACGGCAATCTCGTCGCGAACATGCAGCAGGCGTCGACATGGATCGGCCGCAACGCCAAGCTCGGCCACGAAATCATCATCACGGCGCTGCCGCTGTATCACATCTTCGCGCTCACCGCGAATGGACTCGTCTTCATGAAGTTCGGCGGGTTGAACTACCTGATCACGAATCCGCGCGACATGGCCGGCTTCGTCAAGGAACTCGGCAACGTTCGTTTCACCGCGATCACCGGCGTGAACACCTTGTTCAACGGCCTGCTGAACACACCAGGCTTCGACCAGATCGATTTCTCCAGCCTGCACCTGACGCTAGGCGGCGGCATGGCCGTGCAGCGCGCCGTCGCCGAACGCTGGAAGAAAGTCACCGGCATCACGCTCGTGGAGGCCTACGGCCTGACCGAAACCTCGCCGGCGGCCTGCATGAATCCGCTGGACCTGCCCGAATACAACGCCTCGATCGGCCTGCCGATCTCCTCGACCGAAGTGTCCGTCCAGGACGACAACGGCAACGAACTGCCGATCGGCGAAACGGGCGAACTTTGCGTGCGCGGACCGCAGGTCATGAAGGGCTATTGGAACCGGCCCGAGGAAACCGCCAAGGTGCTCACCGACAGCGGCTGGCTGCACACCGGCGACATCGCGCGCATGGACGACAAGGGCTACGTCTACATCGTCGATCGCAAGAAGGACATGATTCTGGTGTCCGGTTTCAACGTATATCCGAACGAGGTCGAGGACGTGGTCGCGACCCATCCGGGCGTGCTCGAGGTTGCTGCGATCGGCGTGCCCGACGACAAGTCGGGCGAGGCAGTCAAGATCGTCGTCGTGCGCAAGGATCCCAAGCTCACGGCCGAGGATCTGCGCCAGCACTGCAAGCTCAACCTGACCGGCTACAAGCAGCCGCGTTTCATCGAGTTCCGTGATTCGCTGCCCAAGAGCAATGTCGGCAAGATCCTGCGCCGCGAACTGCGTGACGCGCCGAAGACGGCCGCGTAGACGCCGGGCGTCGCATAAGCAAAAAGCCCGCCTTCCGGCGGGCTTTTTGCTTGTGGAGGTGCGGCAGAGCGGTCAGTTTCGGTACGACTCGAGCGAATCCGCATAGCCGCCAAGCAGGTTCCACAGCGGCTCTTCCTTGTTTTCGGGAATGCGCGCGTAGGCGAAACCGATGCTTTCCGGCGTCACGCGGGCGACCGTCGCTTCCACGTGGATATTGAGTTCGTCGCCGATCATCATGTCGAGTACGAATCGGTCGCCGGCCTTGCCCGTGAATGCGTCGGGACGACGCACCAGCACGCCGGTTGCGGAGATGTCTTCGAGTTCGCTCGACCACGCATCGGCACCGTGCATCATCAGCACGGCCGAGCGTATTTTCATGCGAGCTGGGCGCACTCCCGCCCGCGTCTTACGATCATTCATGCTGAGCATCCTGCAACCCCCCGTGGGCCGGCCCTCTTTCTAGCGAAGCCGCGCATCGAAATCAAACTATTCAGAATCACGAACCATGCCAAAAGTCTCGCAGGGGGTAGTCTGATCGCGCAGAGATTTCCACTCACGGGTCTTTCTCCTCGCTGCGACGCGACTTGAGCACGACGCCGCGCACCAGGCTGCCCTGGCCGAAACGCCGATTGATCCGGTCGGCCAGAGTATCGCTACCCGCGGCTGGCACGAACAGCCCGCCTTGCACCTCCGCAGCGAACTGGCTCATACCGATGCCGAGCAGTCGAAGGCTCGGATTCTTCTCCGCTTCCCACCAACGCCGCAGCAACGTGCGGCCCGCGTCGATCAGTGCATCGGTCGAATCGGTAGGATGAGCAAGACTGAGCTGGCGCGTATGCGTCTCGAACGGCGGCTTTCGCAGCTTCACGGTCACTGTGCGACCGCGCAACTCGTGCGCGCGCAGGCGCTCGCCAACGCGTTCGGCCAGACGGGCCAGCCAGGACAGGGCCTGCTCCAAAGTGGTCAGGTCAGTGACAAAAGTGGTCTCCGCACTGACGGATTTTTCCGCCGCTTCCGCGTCGACGGCGCGATCGTCGAGCCCGCGCGCCAGACGTTGCCAGTGTTCGGCCTGGTTGCCACACGCCTGGCGCAGACGGCGCGGTTCGGCGAAGCGCAGTTCGCCCACGGTGCGTATGCCCAGGCGGTGCAGGCCGGCTTCAGCCACCTTGCCTACAGTCCAGAGCCGGCCGACGGGTAGCGGATCGAGCAGCGCATGGACCTGCTCAGGCCGCACGCGCAGGAACCCGTCGGGCTTGGACAGCTCGCTTGCCAGCTTCGCCAAAAGCTTGTTGTGCGCCATGCCGACCGACGCTACGAGGCCGGTACGGCTGAAGATCTCCTGCTTCAAATAGCGTCCGATGTTCTCGACCTCGCCGCCGAACAGGCGCAGGCTGCGCGTGACGTCCATGAAGGCCTCGTCGAGCGAGAGACCTTCGATCTCCGGCGTTACTTCCCCGAACACGGCGAAGACCTCGGCCGATATCTCCCTGTAGCGCGCCATCCGCACGGGCACGAACAGCGCCTGCGGGCAGAGCTTCTTCGCCGTCAGGGTCGGCATGGCCGAGTGCACCCCGAAGCGGCGTGCTTCATAGCTCGCGGTGGACACGACGCTGCGCGGACCCAGCTCTCCAACGACCAGCGGCAGGCCGCGCCACTGCGGGTGATCGAGCACTTCGATCGCCGCGTAGAACGCGTCCATGTCGACGTGGATGATGGATCGTCCGGTCTGCATGCGCACAGTCTGCCGCGCTTGACGAATTTCGTCTGCGTGCCCCAGGCTCGCCGGATGACCTTGCGCATCCAGATCCACCCAGACAACCCCCAGGCGCGCCTGATCGGCCAGGCCGTCGCCGTGCTCGACCGCGGCGGGCTGATCGCCTACCCCACCGATTCGGGATACGCATTGGGGTGGCGTCTGACCGCCCAGCCGGCGCAGGAACGCGTGGCTCGGCTGCGAAAGCTGGACAGCAGGCACAACTTCACTTTAATCTGTCGCCACTTGAGTGAGGTCGGCGCGTACGCCCGCATGCACGATGCGGCGTTCCGAATGGTCCGATCCCTGACTCCCGGCCCCTACACTTTCCTTCTCCCTGCGGCTGCCGATGTTCCACGGCACCTCAAGCAGGCCAAGAAACGTTCCGTAGGCGTCCGCATTCCGGACCATCGCGTGGCACTCGCGCTGGTCGAAGCATTGGGCGAGCCGCTCTCGAGCTCCAGCCTGATACTGCCGGACGAGGACATGGCGGGCTGGGAAGTCGACGACCTGTACGACCATGTAAGTTCCGCCGTCGACCTGTTTGTCGACAGCGGTTTCTGCGGCAACGAACCGACGACCGTGATCGACCTTCTGGACGACACGCCCCGGCTCGTACGCCAGGGCAAGGGCGAAGTGCCATTCGTCTGAACACGATGGAATAGGCCTTCAAGGCCCGCATGCCGCGGTGAGCGCGGCGAACAGCGTAGAGACCAGCATCCGCTAGATGAGCACCGAGTCTGCCGAGCAACTCGCGCCCAGCGAGGGCCAAGGCATTTTCACGTCCGTACCGCAGCAGCAGGAAATGCCGCTGGCGATCGTGAGAGGCCAGCCCGTGCTGCAGATGCCGCAGGATCTCTATATTCCGCCGGACGCGCTCGAAGTCATTCTCGAGGCTTTCGAGGGTCCGCTGGACCTGCTGCTCTACCTGATCCGCCGGCAAAATCTCGACATCCTGGACATACCGGTCGCCGAGATCACGCGCCAGTACGTCGCCTACATCGAGCTGATGCAGAACCTCAAGCTCGAGCTCGCCGCGGAATACCTGGTCATGGCCGCCATTCTGGCCGAGATCAAGTCGCGCCTGCTGCTGCCGCGGCCGCCGGAAGCGGAAGGCATCGAGGACGATCCGCGCGCGGAACTCATCCGCCGCCTGCAGGAATACGAGCGCTTCAAGAAGGCTTCGGTCGACATCGAGGCGATGCCGCGGCTCGAGCGCGACCTGTCGCTGGCCTCGGCCTTCGTGCCCGACCGCAGCGTCGTGCGTCTGCCAACGCCAGTGGACCTGAAAGAACTGCTTCTCGCGCTGAAGGACGTGCTGCGCCGCGCCGACCTGACCGGCAATCATGCGATCCAGCGCGAGGCGCTGTCCGTGCGCCAGCGCATGAGCGATGTACTGGGCCGCCTCGGCAACGGCGAATTCCACCGCTTCGAAAGCCTGTTCAATCCTGAAGAAGGACGCCGCGGCATCGTGGTGACCTTCCTCGCCATGCTCGAGCTGGCCAAGGAAACCCTGATCGAGATCGTGCAGAACGATGTACCCGGACCGATCTATATCAAGGCCATTGTCGTCGACGGCGGGCAGCCGGCCGTGACGGCCGACGGCGATGAAGCCGCCGACGTGATGGAAACCCCTTGATGGATCCGCAACTGCTCAAGCGTGCGATCGAGGCCATCCTGCTGGCGGCGGCTCAGCCGCTGTCGCTGACCCAGCTCGCCGCGCTGTTCACTGAAGAAGAAGCCGTCAGCAACGAAGATCTGATCAGCGCGCTGCAGGCTCTGGCGGAGGACTGCGCCGAGCGCGGTGTCGAGCTCAAGGAGGTAGCTTCAGGCTACCGCTACCAGATCCGCGAGGACGTGCATCACTGGGTGACTCGCCTGTGGACCGAACGCCCGACCAAGTATTCACGCGCGCTGCTCGAAACCCTGGCCCTGATCGCCTATCGTCAACCGATTACCCGCGCCGAGATCGAGCAGATCCGCGGAGTGGCGGTGTCGTCGTCCATCGTCAAGACGTTGGAAGAACGTGAGTGGATACGCGTCGTCGGTTACCGCGACGTGCCGGGACGCCCTGCCCTGTTCGGCACATCGCGCATCTTTCTCGACTATTTCAATCTGAAGTCGCTGGACGAGCTGCCTCCGCTGGCGGATATCCGCGACCTCGACGAATACGATCCGCAGATGGACCTGGCTCCCGTCATGCGTCCGTCGCTCGAGTTGCCGCCTGAGGAAGAGGATGCACAGCCGTCCGCGGCAGCAGCCGAACAGGGCGAAACGATGGCCAGCGACGGTGCAGCCACGATCACGACTGTCGCCGAACCCGACGCCAGCGCTGCAGCGACCGGTGGCCCGGTCGATGCCATCGCGATCGAGACCGCCGAGCCAGCCGTATCTGACGCCGGATCCGTCGTTCACGAATCGGCCGGAAACGCCTGGGCCGAAGGCGACGATGACGATACCGTCGTCGACGGCAGCGAATCAGCAGAACTCCCCGCCGATGATGACGTCGCGGATCGCGATCCACCCGATTCCGACTACCCCGACTCCAATCCACCCGATCCTGATTTTCCCTCGGACGACGGCAACGTCGATCCGACCGACACCACGACGTCCGACGACGTCCCGGAGCACACCGCATGACCGCTGCACCCCGCCGCACCCTCACCCTCAAGCGCAACCAGACCGATGACAACGCAACCGTTGTCGAGGAGCGCCTGCATAAGGTCCTGGCCAACGCCGGCCTCGGATCCCGCCGGTTGCTGGAGCAGCGCATCCAGAACGGCGAGATTTCGGTCAACGGCACGCCGGCGACGATCGGCCTGAGCGTCAAGAGCGGCGATCGCGTCGAACTCGACGGCAAGCTGTTCGTCGTGATCCGCGACGACGCGGAGCAGGCTCAGGTGCTGGTCTACCACAAGCCCGAGGGTGTGGTGACCACGCGCGAAGATCCCGAAGGCCGGCCCACCGTGTTCGAGCAGCTGCCGCGCCTCAAGGGCCAGCGCTGGATCGCAGTTGGCCGTCTCGACATCAACACTACTGGCCTTTTGCTGCTGACCACCGACGGCAACCTGGCCAATGCGCTGATGCATCCGTCGAGCGAAATCGAGCGCGAATACATCTGCCGCGTGCATGGCGAGGTGCCCGACGAGGCCCTGGAACGCCTCAAGGCAGGCATCGAGCTCGACGACGGTCCGGCCCATTTTGACGACATCGGCGTGATCAGCCGCAGTGGCAGCCATTCCTGGTTTCGCGTCGTCATAAAAGAAGGCCGCAATCGTGAAGTGCGCCGGCTCTGGGATGCCGCTGGTTTTCTGGTGAGCCGCCTCAAGCGCGTGCGCTACGGCACTGTCGAGCTACCGCGTCCGCTCAAGCGCGGCCATTCCCAGGAGCTCGACGCAGAAGACACCAAGGCGCTGCGCGAGGTTTGCGGCGCGACGCAGGGTGAGCCGACCCTGACCCTGCAGCCGGTTATCCATCAGCGCCGCGCCAGCCAGGCGGCGGTCACCGAATACCGTCCCTCGCCGCGGACCGGCCAGCAGGCCTGGGTCGGCGCAGACCGCGCCGAGGCACGCGAGCTGACACGCTTTGATCGCATCCGCGACGACGCGCCCGGCCGGCCGGGACGTGGCGGTCCGCGCGGTCCCAAGCGTTTCGGCGCGGGCGCGGGCGCTGGCGCACCGCGTGGCGCAGGTCCTGGCCGCGGCGGTCGCGTGGTCGACGGCAATACCGACAAGCCGCAGCGCCGTCCTCCGACGGGTCGCCGCGGCGCCGCGCCGGGCCAGGAAGTGGTCATGCAGCGCACCTGGTCGGCCGGCGACGAATTCAATCGTGGCGCCAACCGCGGCAGCGGCCGTCCCGGTGGCGGTCCTGGCGGTCCCGGCCGCGGTGCGCCGCCGCGGGGTCCGCGCGGTGATGGTGCGCCTCCGCGCGCCCCCCGCGGCGAAGGTGCCGCCCGCGACGGCGGCGGTAGCCGCAATGCGTGGGGCAATGACAACCGCGGCAACATAGGCACGCGCCCACCGGGCGGTGACGACACGCGCGGCAACCGCGGCGGCCTCCCCTACGGGCATCCGGGCAGCGCAGATCACGGCAATCGTGCGGAGCCCAACGGCAACCGTGTCGGTTACGGCGAACGCTCGGGCAATCGCGGACCCGGCGATCGTGGCTCCTCGCCGTACGGTGAACGCACGGCGCGCGGTCCGGGCGGTCCAGGCGGACGTCCCGGCGGCGGCGGCAGGCCAGGGGGTAACAACAACCGACCGGGCGGCAATCGACCCGCCGGCGGCGCCGGCGCCGGCGCACAGCCCGCGGGCGGCGCACGGCCGAGTGGCGGCGCACGGCCTGCTGGCGGTGGGCGTCCGCCGGGCGGTGGTCGTCCCGGCGGCAACCGCGGCGGCGGCCCGCGCAGCGGTAACCGCTGAGGCGCCGGCAGGTGTGCGCCCATGCTGGGCGCACCCCACAAAAAACCCCGCCAATGGCGGGGTTTTTTGTGGTCTGCCCTGTGCGTGGAATCAATCCAGCTTGAGCGACTTCTTGGTCCGCTCGCGACGGCCCGATTCCTTGGCCCGGTACTCGTCTTCGCAGCTGTTGCGCTCGACCATCACGCAATCCAGATACTCGCTGATCTCCACGAGCGCGGCGCGGATCGCCTTACCAGCAGGCGTGTTCTTTTCGGAAGCCAGATTGCCGCCGAAACCGCCGCGATAGACGCCGACCGCAACGCCGCCGCCAGACGCGCGGCCTTCGATCGTGCGCGAGAACTCGATGTCGCCGGTGCTGGTATTGACGACGCGCACGTCCACGGCCAGATAGGCGTCGCTCTTCTTGCCGCCGAGCGAGATGCCCTTGAAGCTGATGCCGCCACCCGTGGACTGGGTGTTCTCCTCATAAGCCGTCACGGTGCCCATGACCAGGTAGTCGGCGCCGGTAACTTTGCCCATCTTCGCGCCCGTACCGGATCGCACACGTCCCGAGGCGGCCAGGTTCTGCTCTTCGAGCACCTTGTCGAGCTTGGCGCGCTCGACGATCGTGAAGTTGCCGCTGGAACCGAGCTCGTTGGACAACATGCCCGACAGCTCCCAACCCACGCCGCCGCGCCACCAGCCGGCGCCGGATTCGTTCTTGAACTCGGCCACGCCAATAGCGATCTTGCCGCCAGCGGCCAGCACCGGGCTCGCCGCGAACGCGCCGGCGAAGGCCAGCGCAACACCCAGAACCCACTGTTTCATTTGCCCTGCTCCTCAGTATTGCGGATAAGTACGGCTGCCCCCTGCCGCCGTGCGGCGCCGGCCAAGCCCGGTGTCCGCCTAAGCAGGTGAATCCTGACGTTCGCTGTACGAACGGCGTCATTCTAGCGATGCCGCCATGGCCATCGCCAGCAACTCCCGTTCGTACCGCTTGCCTGAACGCGACCGGGCGGCGGATCCGAACAGGAACGCCGCCACGCCGTTTCTGGAATACGCAATACAACGGCAAAAGACGTCACGCGGGCCACGGCCGGCAGGGCCGCCGTTCAGCAAGGGGCGACGGGGCGGCCAGCGACCGCTCCGCAGCGAACGACATCATTTGCAACATATTCACAATGGAATGCGTGATCCCTGTGGATGGAACTTTGGCGGACGGCGAAGGTCGTCAGACGCATTAACCCCGGTGCAACCTCGGGTTAACGTAGCTTGCACACCGCCTGCGTATGCTATGCGCTCCGCGAACGAATCAGGGGCATTTCACATGCGCACATTGCGCACTTTGGAAACACGCGTACTTGGTTACGCGATCGAACGCATCGACGAACGCGATCACCTCGGCACCGTGCGCGCAACCTGGTATGAAGTGCTTTGTCCCGAACATGGCAACGTACTTGGCACTGGCGCCACCCGGGCCGACGCAGAACGCATCGTCATACGCCGTGAACTCGAGCAAGCGCGCCGCGCGTTGCCGCTGAACGCACCGGTCATGGCCGCCTGACAGCGCGCGGCCGCGGTCTCGCTGTCAATTCGCCGGGTTTGGTACCAGAAGGAGCGAAGAACGAGTAAGCGCTTTGGCTACTCGTTTCTCACTACCCCCCCGATTTTCCTGTTCCGGTCAGGCGCGCTCCGTTCGGTCGGCGTTCCATCCTGCTCGCTCGTCTTGCTGCGGGCGCGGCGGAACGGCACAGTGTCGCTCCCCTCCCTTCCGCGGCGCGCATGGTCGACTGCACCGTCTATTACAACCCGGCCTGCTCCAAGTGCCGTGCCCTGCTCGCGCTGCTGGACGCACGCGGCATCGCACCACGGCTGGTCGATTATCTGCAGACGCCGCCAACGGTTGAGGAACTGCGCCGCCTCGTCGATCTGTTCGGCGGCGACGCCGCGCAGTTGCTGCGCAGCGACATGCCCGCCTATACAGTGCTCGAGTTTGGCAGAAGCGAACCCGGCGCCGACGAAATAGTCGCCGCGCTGCACCGCTTCCCGGCCCTGCTGCAGCGGCCCGTGATCGTCCGCGGCAATCAGGCACTGATCGCGCGGCCGCCCGAAAGCGCCCTGGACCTGTTCCGGGACTCCCATGGATAAATTGCAGGCCATGCAGTTGTTCGTGCGCGTCGTCGACGCGGGGAGCTATACGGCTGCCGCCGACCAGATGGAGATCTCGCGCGCGCTGGCGAGCAAGCTGGTGCAATCGCTGGAAGAACTGCTCGGCGTACGCCTGCTGCACCGGACCACTCGCAAGCTCAGCCTGACTGAAGCCGGCGAACGCTACTACCAGCGGGTCAGCGAGATTCTCGGCAGTCTGAACGAAGCGGAGGCGCTCGCGTCGGAACTCCAGGCCGAACCGCGCGGCCGCCTGCGCGTGTCGGCACCGATGTCCTTCGCGATCCATCATCTCGGCAGCGCGGTCGCCGAATTCCAGCAGCGCCATCCGCGCATCGAACTGGAACTTACCCTCAACGATCGCCAGGTGGATCTGGTCGACGAGGGCTTCGACATGGCCGTGCGCATCGCGCGCCTGGCCGATTCCAGCCTCGTCGCACGGCGCATCGCCCCGTGCCGTCTGCTGTTACTCGCCAGTCCGGCTTATCTTGCCCGCGTCGGCGTACCGCAACATCCACAGGATCTGGCGCGGCACAACTACCTGAGCTACACCCTTGCCGCGCGGCGCGACGAGATCGTGCTCGTCAACGACGGCGAACGCCACACCGTCAATCTCAGCGGCAGCTTGCGCGTCAACAACGGTGATGTGATCGCCTCGGCGGCGGTGGCCGGCCTCGGCATCTGCCTGTCGCCGAGCTTTCTGATCTGGCACCGCGTGCAGCGCGGCGAGCTGGTACGCGTGCTGCCACAGTGGCAAATTCCCGACATCGGGGTGTACGCCGTATATCCAGCGGGACGCAGCCTGCCAGCCAAAACGCGCAGCTTCATCGACTTTCTCGTCGAACGGTTCGGTCCGGAGCCCTATTGGGACAAGCCGCAGAACTGACTTTCGCGCGACTCGACGGAACAATGATGCTGCAGGCGTGTTGTGGCGCTGCAGCAATCCACCGCCGTACCTACGCGCGGCTATTGCCGACGATGGGTCTTGTCCTATAGTCGGCGATGATCTTCCACCCGGGTCGCCGGGATCGCGTTGCTTCCGGAACGCCGACGGGGAAGATCGCCCGGTGCGTGCCCGGCAACCCTGCGCGCGCACCGGAATTCCCGCCGTGTCATGGACGCGGGCGCGGCGCTCACCTGCCGCACCGGGGGGGAAGTCAGTATCTATTGCTGCTATTTCTTGGGGAGTCACCATGCGCAAACCGTTGTATCTCGCCCTCGTCGCCCTGCTCGGCGGCGGCACGTCCGTGCAAGCTGCCGATACCGTCCGCGTCCGAGTTGATCATGCGGCCGGTTCCGTCATCGAGTCGCTCGACATCCGTCCGCTGAACCGAGTCACCTACGGCAGCTTCCAGGTGCTCGAAATGTCCGCCGCCGAAGCGCAGAAACTCATCGAGCGCGTGCCCAACGCCAGCATCATGAGCGACGCCGGACGTATCCGGTTCAACCAGGTCGACTTCGATCCGCTGCAGGATCCGGCGCGCATCGGCAACGGCGCATTTCCGACGACCGCCTCGGGCGAAGGCCTGCATCTGGTGCAGTTCGATGCGCCAATCAAGCAGGCCTGGCGCGACGAACTGGAAAAGCGAGGTTTGCGCGTACTGCAGTATTACCCGGGCGAGACCTATCTGGTCTGGGGCCGCATGGACACCGTCGCGGAAACCATCAGCGTGCCGCATGTGCGCTGGCAGGGCGGATTCCTCGCCGACTACAAGGTCAATCCCGACCTCCACGGCCGCAGCGGGCGCATCACCAACATCGATGTGCACTTCTACAACAATGGCGATGTCGCCGGCGTCATCGGCGCGCTCGAAAAGCTCGGTGCCACGGTGCTGACGCACGCGCCGGCGCAGCCCGACAAGGCCTTCTTCGACGCCTGGATCCAGGTCGACGCCGACAAGCTGGCCGAGATCGCGCGCCTGCCGCAGGTGCTGGCGCTGGCCTATGCCAGCCCGACCATCCGCTATGAAGACGAACTGGCCGCGCAGACCGTGGCCGGCAACTACAACGGCGCCGGCCAGCCGCAGCTCGGCTATGTGCCCTGGCTCACCGGGTTCGGGTTCAACGGTAACGGTGTGACCTGGGCAGTCGTGGATACAGGCGTAGATCTGGGCCATCCCGATCTGGCGCCGCGCATCGTCGGCGGCTTCAGCTACCCGGGCTGCGCCGGCGCCAACGGCGACGACGAAGCCAGTGGTGGCCACGGCACGCATGTGGCCGGCATCATCGCCGGCATGGCGATCGGCGATGGCAGCGGCGCCACCGTAGATGAAGACGACGCTAACGGCTTCCGCTACGGACAGGGCATCGCCTCCGGCGCTGGTATCTACGCTGTATGTACCGGTTCGGCGTGGCCACCGGCCGGCGGCTGGCAGAGCCTGTCGAAAACATCGCTGGCCGGCAATGCGATCGGCATGAACTCGAGCTGGACCACCGGTGAAGGCACTGCTCACGGCTACCAGGCGAGCGAGCGCACCTTTGACGCCATGATCCGCGATGGCGACTTCGACGCGGCCGGCAACCAGCCTTTCATCATCTCGTTCTCGGCCGGCAACAGCGGACCGGGTGCAAGCACGTTGACCGCGCCGAAGGAAGCGAAGAACCCGGTCACGACCGCATCGTCGCTCAATTTCCGCGCCGGCTCGATCGACAACCTGTCGAGCTTCTCGAGCCGCGGCCCCGGCGTCGATGGCCGCGTCCTGCCGACGATCGCCGCTCCCGGCGACACGGTCGCCTCGACCAAGCGCCGCGCCGGTGCGAGCCAGTGCGGCACCAGCATCGCCGGCACGGGCAACTACTACGCGAACTGCAGTGGCACCAGCATGGCCGCGCCACAGGTATCCGGCATGCTGTCGGTACTGGCGCAATGGTGGCGAACCAACAACAGCGGTGCGACCTTCAGCCCGGCCATGGCCAAGGCACTGCTGATCAACGGCGCCGTCGACATGGCCACGGCCGACGTGCCGAACAACAACGAAGGCTGGGGCCGCATCCACCTGCCGCGCACGACCGGCGGTGTCGTACCGCGCCACATGATCGACCAGACCATTGTGCTGGACAACGCCGGCGACACGCACATCATTTCGGCCGGCATCGCCGATCCGAGCAAGCCCACGCGCATCACACTGGCCTACACCGACGCGCCCGGCGCCGTGGGCTCCAACCCGGCGCTGGTCAACAACCTCGATATCGAAGTCGTCAACGGCGCCACTACGTACAAGGGCAACGTGCTCGCAGCCGGCGTCTCCACGACCGGCGGCACCGCCGACGCCAAGAACAACCTCGAGAACGTGTTCCTGCCGGCCGGTGCCAGCGGCTCCATCATCGTGACGGTGCGCGCGACCGCCCTTCCGGGCGACGGCATCCCGGGAGTCGGCGATGCGACCGACCAGGACTTCGCCCTGATCTGCGACAACTGCGCGCTGACGCCGAACTACTCGCTGGTCGCGACCACAGACTCGCGCGAGGTTTGCGCACCGGCCGCGGCGACCTACCCGATCAACGTCGGCTCGATCCTCGGCTATACCAACCCGGTGAACCTCGTCGCGAGCAGCGTGCCTGCAGGCGCGACCGCCAACGTGACCCCCTCCGCGGTGACGCCGCCCGGATCGGCCACGGCGACGCTGACGCCGGGATCGCTGGCGGCCGGAAGCTACACCTTCAATGTGGATGCCACCTCAGCCAGCGGCGCGCAGACGGTTCAGCTCGGGCTGGACCTGTCGACCGCCATCCCGGCGACGCCGGCGTTGACCACCCCGGCCGATAACGCGATCGGCGTCTCGGCCGCGCCGACGCTCACCTGGGCAGCCTCGGCCCAGACCAAGGACTATGTGGTCGAAGTGGCGACCGACGCGGCCTTCGGCAGCATCGTGTTCACCCAGACGGTGGCGGGCACCACCACCTCGGCCACCGTCGCGCCGGCACTGACTACGAACACGCGCTACTACTGGCGCGTGCGCAGCGGCAACATCTGCGGCACCAGCAGCAACTCGCCGGTGTTTACTTTCAAGACCGCCCCGGCACTGGGCGATTGCGACGATACGCAGAGCGCCAATGCGGTATTCAGCAGTGACGTGGAAGGCGACGTCAGTGGCTGGACGACCACCGGCAGCACCGGCGCGTCGACCTGGGCCGTTAGCACGGCTCGTCCGTTCTCGCCGACCAAGTCCTGGCTTGCGGTGGACTTGACCACAACCTCTGACCAGCGCCTGGTCTCCCCGGCCATCGTGCTTCCGGTCGGCGAGAATCCGTTGAGCCTGAGCTTCCAGAACGACATCAACATGGAAGAGCGCACGGCCGGCGGCTGCTGGGACGGCGGCCTGCTCGAGATTTCGACCAACGGCGGTTCGAGCTGGACCCAGATCACGAGCGCGCAGATGACCACGCCGTATACCGGCGCGCTCAACGACGGCCCCGGCATCGGTCTGCAGGCCTGGTGCAACACAGTGCCGTATCGCAAGACCGTGGTCGATCTCAACAGTTACGCCGGTCAGACGGTGAACTTCCGCTTCCGCGCCTCGACCGACGGCTCGGTCGGCGACACGCCGCTGGGCTGGTTCGTCGATGACATCAAGGTGCAGAGCTGCCGTGTGAGCCTGCCCGACGGAATCTTCGAAAACGACTTCGAACTCTGATCGGCCGGCATCATCGGTAAAGTCAAACAGAAAAGGCCGCCGAAAGGCGGCCTTTTTCACGTCACGCTACGCAGCGTCATCGTATCCGACACCCGAGTCGCGGCGGCTCGATGCTCAATCGCCGAGTTCGAACCGGTCCGCATCCATCCAGGCCGGAAAGCGCGTGCGATGCGCGGCCAACGCAGACGCATCCAGCGTTGCGGTCACCGTGAGTTCGCTCGCGCCGAGTTCGACCACGGGCTGGCCGAGGAAATCCAGCACCGCGCTGTCGCCGGCGTAGTTCAGACCGTTGCCGTCGGTACCGACGCGGTTCACACCGATGCAGTAGCTCAGGTTCTCGATCGCGCGCGCGCGCAGCAGCGTCTGCCAGGCGTAACGGCGCGCACTCGGCCAGTTGGCGACGAAGAGCACCAGGTCGTAGTCGAAGCGCCCGGCGACAGTCGTGTCATAGCGGTTGCGGATCCAGACCGGGAAGCGCAGGTCGTAGCAGACCAGCGGACAGATGCGCCAGCCCTTGAGTTCCACGATCAGGCGTTGCTCACCCGCCGCGTAGCGTTCGTGTTCGCGCGCCATGCGGAACAGGTGCCGCTTGTCATAGCACGCGAAGCTGCCGTCCGGTCGCATCCAGACCAGCCGGTTCACGCACTTCTCGCCGATGCGGGTGACGAGGCTGCCCGTAATGACGCAGTCGACCTCCGCGGCGAGTGCCGTGAGCCAGCGCAGGCTTTCGCCTTCCATCGGTTCGGCGTTACCCAGCGTTTCGTTGGTGAAGCCGCTGGTGAAGGTTTCCGGCAGCACGATCAGATCGCTCTGCCCGCGCAGCGCGCGCACCCGAGCGCCATAGTAGTCGCGGTTCGCCGCGGCGTCGTGCCAGCGCGTATCGCCCTGCACCAGCGAAACGCGCAGCGGCTGAGTCGGTTCGGACATGGAGGAGTTCCTTCCGGTCAGACGCGTGCGAGGCGCTCGGCCGCAGCGGCCAGCGTCGCATCGCTCTTGGCGAAACAGAAGCGCACGATGCGCGCATCCGGTGCGCTCTCGTAGAACGCCGACACCGGTATCGCGGCTACGCCCGCCTCGCGCACCAGCCATTCACTGAAGTTCAGGTCATCCTGGTCGCTGATGGCCGAATAGTCGACGAGCTGGAAATAGGCCCCACCGACCGGCAGCAGCGTGAAGCGCGTCGGGGCGAGCAATTCGCGAAAGCGATCGCGCTTGGCCTGATAGAACGCCGGCAGGTCCAGATAGTGCTGCGGATCCTTCGCCAGCGCCTCGGCGAACGCCCACTGCGCCGGACCGAACGTACAGAAGGTCAGGTACTGGTGCACCTTGCGGAACTCCGCGCTCAGCGCGCGCGGCGCGATGCAGTAGCCCACCTTCCAGCCAGTGCAGTGGTAGGTCTTGCCGAAGGAACTCACGACGAAGCTGCGCTCGGCGAGTTCCGCGTGGCGCAGCGCGCTCTGGTGCAGGGCGCCATCGAACACGATGTGCTCGTAGACCTCGTCGGAGATGACGAGGATCTCGCTGCCGCGCGTGAGTTCGGCGAGGGTATCGAGGTCAGCCGCGCTGAACACCGCACCCGAGGGATTGTGCGGACTGTTGACCATGATCACGCGGGTCTTTGCGGTGATGGCGTCCTTGACGCGCTGCCAGTCGACCGAGAAGTCCGGCAGGTTCAGCGGCACGTGCACCGCTCGCCCGCCGACCAGGTCGATCGCAGGCTCGTAGCAGTCATAGCACGGGTCCAGCACGATGACTTCGTCGCCCTGCCGGACCACCGCGGCGATCGCGGCGAAGATCGCCTCGGTTGCGCCGGACGTAACCGTGATCTCAGTGTCGGCATTCACCGTGCGGCCGTACAGGCGCTCCGTCTTCAGCGCGATCTGTTCGCGCAGCGCGGCGATGCCGGTCATCGGCGCGTATTGGTTCTTGCCGGTGTTCATTGCCTCGGTGAGCGCGTCGCGCAGCGACTGCGGGCCATCGAAGTCGGGAAAGCCCTGCCCCAGGTTCACCGCGTTGTGTTGCTGCGCGAGCTGGCTCATGACGGTGAAAATGGTCGTACCCACTTTCGGCAGCTTGGTCTGGATCTGCATCGCCTACCCGTTTGGACGTCCAAATGAACGCCGATGGTAGCACGCGGGCCGCGCCGCCTCGTGGCCTGCAACGGATGAATCGGTAGAGGGATCGCGAAGGACTGGTCGTGCAGGACGCCGCTGCGGAGCGCGGCCAATAGCACGCGCTATTGGCCAAGTAAGCAGCAAATACTGCGCGGCCAGGACGAGCGAGCTGCTATCGATTTGTCCGTTGCAGGCCACTAGCCCAGCAGGTGGGCGAACCAGTCCCAACCCTTGACGCGCTGGCAGACGATCTTCAGGGCGACCAGCAGCGGCACCGCGATGACGATGCCGACCGCGCCCCAGAGCCAGCCCAGCAGCATGAGCCAGAGCAGGATCATCAGCGGATTGATCTTCATCTGCCGCCCGAGCACCAGCGGCGTCAGGAACTGGCCTTCGATGATGACCATCGTCGCGAACAGGCCGGCCGGGGTCAGACCGGGGCCGAGCTTGCCGTAGGTCAGCATGCCGAGCAGCGCGAACAGCAGGGTCATGCACAGAGGACCAAAGTACGGGATGAAATTCAGCAGCAGCGCCATGACACCCCAGAGCAGCGGATCGGGGATGCCCGTGGCGAACGCGATCAGCGTGGCGCCAACGCCGACGAGGGTATTGATCGTCGTCGTGGTGAACAGGTAGCGCGACATCTCATGCTGCATCACGCGCACGATGTCGACCGCATTGCGGCGCGAGGCGAACGACGAGGTCAGGCTGACCGCGCGCCTCAGCAGCAACTCACCGTAGACGAGGAAGAAGTACACCAGCAGGAAAACGCTGAACACGGTAACGACGAGGCGTGGCGCCTCTGCGACCGTCTCCCAGACATCGAACAGCACCGGCGACGGCGGACCTTCCGCGCGCGTGCCCATCATGTTCCGGGTGGCGCGGCCGGCAGCCTCGATCTGCTGCGTCACCGCGCGCATGCGCGGCGTCAGCAGCCGCGCCGCCTCGGGTGCGCGCTCGACCCAGCGCTGCGCAGGTTCCGCCACGGCGATGCCGACGAACACGATGACGGCCGTGCCGGCAGTCATCACCAGCATCGCGATCAGCGCCCGCGGCAGCCAGCGCCGCGACAGGCTGGCCACGAGCGGATTGAGCGACAGCGCGAGGAACAATGCCAGCAGCACCGGCACCATCAGCGCCTTGGCGAAAAACATGATGCTGAGCGTGGCGAGCATCGACAGCCACACGAGGGTCAGGCGCAGAGAGGACAGCTGGCGCTGCTGGCGTACGCCGCCAATGCGATCTGCCTCGTCGACCGTGACGCTTTCTTCAGCGCTGGGTTCCACCCAGTGCCATTGCACCTGCCACCAGCGCGGCGAATTCATTCGTTGTCGTCCCGAGTCGCCAGCATCGGCAACAGCCGCGCCAGCACAAAATTGCCCAGGCCCAGCAAGGTGCTGCCGCGCAGGTGCCGGGGCAGGACCATGAGCAGGAAGCCGCCGGCCAGGCCGACACCGAGCAGCAGTTTGGGCGACAGCGCGCGCGCCATGCGGCGCACGTCGCGCGCTTCGCCGCTGACTTCGAGCAACGCCGCGTCGAGACGCCGCGCCGACGCGGTCACCTCACTTTGCAGTTTCCTTGTTCGCACTATCATGCTGCTCGCTCCTTTCCAGCCAGTACACGACGCGCCGGCGCGACTCGGCAAAACTGGCCGCGCGCACGGCCTGGCGCAACAGCACACCACCGCCGGCCAGCACCAGGGCGCTGATGGCGCCGAGCCACAGCAGCGCTTCGCCGATCGAGCCAGTCCAGCGATACACGAGCAGTACGGCCGCGCCCCAGATCGTGGCCAGGAAGAACACGCCGCCGAGCGACACGACGACGAGCCAGATCAGCGCCTGCGGCAGTGCGGCACGGGCCAGCCGTGCTTCGGCGCGCAGCAAGGCGACGCCCGCATCGCGCACTTCGCCGCCCAGGTCCAGCCAGCGGCCCAGCCGTGCGAACAGGCCGCGTCGCACGCGACGCCGGCGCCGATGCGCAGAGGCATCGGCGCTCGCGGCGGTCTCGTCCATGCCTCAGCGTCCGCGTCGGCGCAGCAGGCGCGCGGCGATGGCGCCGGTCACCGCGGCGATCGCGATCGAACGCATGGGGTGGCGGCGTACGAACTCCGACACGCTCAGTCCAATCGAGCGGCCCAGTTCCATCGCGTCCTCGGCAATCTCTTGGCCGAGTTCGCCCATGTCGTCGATCGCTTCCTGGAATCCTTCGCGCGTCTCACTCGCGGCTTCGCGCGTTTCGTCGCGCACGTTGCGCGCGCGCCGGCCGAGCTTGGCGCCGATATCGCTGACGCTGTCACGGGCCTCGCTCCAGGCGCGGCCCAGGGTGCCGCCGAGTTCATGGATGGCTTCAGCCGGGCTCGGCTGGGCCTGATCGTCGCCTGGAACATCGTCCACGCGGTCGGCAGCCTCGGCGGCGGCGCTGTTGGGGCGTGCGGAAGTCTTTTCAGTGGCCATGGTTTCAGCATCCGTGTGAGCGTGAAGGAGCGCAGCGGGTCAGGCCGCCGGGCCCACCCGGCCGCGACAGCAACGAGAGTATCAGGCCGGTCAGGTCGCGGCGGCGTCAAACCCCCGCGGCGTCCATGCGGCGTTTCAGTTCCCCGACTCCAACGACGGGGGTGCCAGCGGATGACGTCATCCCATGTATCGCTTAACCTGCCGCCCCATGAGGGCGGAGTGTACGGACGAAGAACTGATGCTGGCCTACGGCCGCGGCGATGCGCACGCGTTCGAAGCGCTGTACACGCGCCATCGCGGCACGCTGTACCGCTTCCTGCTGCGCCACTGCCGCGAGCGCGCCAGCGCCGACGAGCTGTTCCAGGAAACCTGGAGCCGCGTCACCGTCGCACGCGAGCGCTACCGACCCGAGGCAAAGTTCACCACCTGGCTGCTGCAGATCGCGCACAACCTTGCGATCGATCTCATGCGCCGCAATAGACCACAGGCAGGGTCCGAGGAAACCGAACTGGTCTTCCGCCAGCTCGACGCGCCGGAAACCGAACGGCCCGACCGGGTGCTCAGCGAATTCGAGCAACGGCGCCGTCTGCAGCGGGCGCTCGAAGATCTGCCGGACGAGCAGCGCAATGCCTTCGTGCTGCGCATGGAGAACGGACTCGGACTCGAAGAAATTGCCGAAGTGACGGGAGCTGGACAAGAAACGGTGAAATCGCGCCTGCGCTATGCGTTCGCGAAGATCCGCGCAAGGTTCGCCGAATGACCCACCCTAGAAACCACCACGAGCGCGAATTCGAAGCCTTCCTGGCCGGCGAGGAGTCCGAACTCGCACGCCTGTACCGGCGCCTGCCGCAGAGCGAGCCCGACGCCAGGCTCGACGCCGCCGTGCTGGCTCTCGCGCGTGCCGCGGTCGAGCCGCAGCGCGTCAACGCGCTGCGCCACGCCAACGTTCGCCACCGCCGTCCGCTGTGGCTGGTGGCTCTGAGCAGCGCCGCAGGCGTAGTGCTGGCCACCGGCATCGCCTGGCAGATGCGCAACGGGTTCAATGAAAGCGCCGCGCCGACGCTGCAGCAGTCGGCGTCCGCCCGCACCGAGCGCGACGTCATTCCGATCAGCGCGATCGTGCCGCCGGCGGAACCGGCGGCGCCGCCTGCGCCGCCGCCCGAAGCGCCGGCCATCGCATCGACGACCGCCGCGATGCCAGCTCCGCCACCGGCCAAGCCTGCCTCGCTGAAACCCAAGGCGCCCGCCCAACGGCGCGAGGTCGAACTGGCGGCCGCCATCGACGCCAAGAAGGACAACAGCCTGCGCTCCGACGATAGGGTACCCGCCGACACGTCGCCGCCGGAGCGCGTGGCAGCCGCGACGGCGCAGCCCTCGGCCGAACCACTGGCACGCGCAGGCCTGGCCGAGGCCGAAAGCACCAAGGGCAGCGGCGTCGACAAGCTCGCCGCAGACGCCGCACAGCCGCAGCCATTCCCGGGCACGGCCGGAGTTCCCGACTACAACTCGGTCGAGCGGAAGGCGGCGATAGCGAGCGGCTCGCGCCGGGACGACTACGGCGTCGATGTCGACGCAGCATCGGCCGATCCGCTGGCCAAGCAGGAACAGCGCGCCCGCGTCGCACGATCAGCGAGCAAGGAAAAGCGGACTGTCGAGGAAACCACGGCGCGCCCGCAGTCTGCGTCGGGAGCGGAAAGACAGGTCGCGCCTTCAATTGCCGCTGCGCCTCCCGTCGCGGCTTCAGCAGCAGCTCCGGCAGCCGAAGCGCCGCCGGCGAACGTATCGCAGGCCCCTGCACACTCCGACGCCGCGAGCGCCGTCGGGAACGCCGCTTCGGCGGAGCTGAAACGCAACGCTACTCTGGCACCGGACGAGTGGATCAAGCGGATCCGTGAACTGCTGCGCCAGGAGCGCCGGGCCGACGCGCTGGAAAACCTCGAACTGCTGCGGCGCAAGCACCCGACCTACGTGGTTCCGGCCGACCTGCGCGACCTGCGCGACCTGCGCTGAGCGGCGCGGGGCAGCCGCGTAGGCGGCCTGCTTCGGGTACTCATCGCTCCAACCCGACCGCCTGCGCGCACCTGCGCCGGTTTGTTTCAGCCGTGGTCGCGCGCAGGAAAGCCTGCGGACGCCGTTCCTGGCAGATAATGCGCGGATGAACACGCCGCTTTGCACGCTCGCGCAACCGGCCGCCGCGTCTCAGGAGATCAAGAAGAGCCGCTTCGTGTGCCAGGCCGCCCCGGTCGGCAATCCGGCCGCCGCGCTCGCCTTTCTCGAGGACGTCGCGGACAGCCAGGCCACGCACAATTGCTGGGCATACCGGATTGGCCAGAGTTACCGGTTTTCCGATGACGGCGAACCGGCAGGCACCGCCGGCAAGCCGATACTGCAAGCCATCGACGGCCAGGGCTGCGACCAGGTCATGCTGGTCGTCACGCGCTGGTACGGCGGCATCAAGCTTGGTGCCGGCGGCCTGATGCGCGCCTACGGCGGCGTCGCTGCGGAATGCCTGCGCATGGCCGCGCGCGTCACGCTGGTGCACAAGATCGAGGTTGCGCTGGAGCTGCCGTTCGCCAGCCTCGCGATCCTCAAGGCGCGCCTGGCCGACTTCGACGCCGACTGCGTGCACGAGCAATTCGGCGTGGCCGGCGCCACGCTGCGCCTGGCCCTGCCAGACGCGCGGGTAGACGCGCTGGGCCAACTGCTCGCCGATCTGACTCGCGGACGTAGCAAACTCGAGCGCCGCGATTGAATCGCGCCGCAGCGTCTCCATGACGAGCTGGCTGCCCGCAGCCCGCCCGCCGCGCCCCTGTCCCCCTCGACGACGACCCATGACCGAACCGACTCCGCCGCGCCGCAGCCTTGCCTCGCTTTCCCGGATCCTGCCATTGCTGCGCGGCCACGGCGGCCTGCTCGCCGGCTGGTTGGCGTTCCTCGTCGTGTCTTCGGCGGCGACCCTGTCGCTGCCCGTCGCCGTGCGCCACATGATCGACTCCGGGTTCGCCGACGCCAATCCGGCCAGTATCAATGCGAGCTTCCTCGCGCTGTTCGGCGTCGCCGTCGTACTCGCGCTGGCCACGGCGGCGCGCTACTACTGCGTGAGCCTGCTCGGCGAGCGCGTCGTCGCCGACCTGCGCCGGCGCCTCTACGATCACCTGCTGACGCTCGACCAGGCCTTCTTCGAGCGCACCCGCATCGGCGAGATCACCTCCCGCCTGTCCGCCGACAGCGAACTCGTGCAGACCGTCGTTGGCTCCAGCCTGTCGGTCGCGGTGCGCAGCGCGGCGACCTTCATTGGCGCCTCGGTTGCACTGGTCTGGACCAGCCCGCGGCTGGCCGCCTATGCCGCGCTCGTGATTCCGCTCGTGGTGCTGCCGATGGTTATCGGCGGCCGGCGCCTGCAGCGCCTGTCGCGCGACAACCAGGACCGCATCGCTGATGCCTCGGCGGTCGCCAACGAAAGCCTCAACGCGATGCACGCTGTGCAGGCGTATGCGCGCGAGGAGACCGAGAAGCGCCGCTACGCCGACGCCATCGCCCGCGCCATCGCGACAAGCCGCCGCCGCATCGGCGCGCGCGCGGCGATCACCGCGCTGGCCATCCTGCTGATCTTCGGCGCGATCGTGCTCGTGCTCTGGGTCGGCGCCAATGCCGTGCTCGCGGGCGAGCTCAAGGCCGGCATCCTGAGCCAGTTCGTGCTCTACGCGGTCATGGCCGGCGGTTCGGTCGGCGCGCTGACCGAGGTGTGGGGCGAGGTACAGCGTGCCTCGGGCGCGCTGGAGCGCATCAACGAATTGCTCGCGACCCGGCCGCAGATCCGCTCGCCCGACGCGCCGGTCGCGCTGCCGCGCCCGGCGCGCGGTGCGATCGAGTTCGACCATGTCGAGTTCCGCTACCCGTCGCGTCCGGACGCCGCCGCGCTGCGCGATTTCAGTCTGCGCGTTCAGCCCGGCGAGACGGTCGCGCTCGTCGGCCCCTCTGGCGCCGGAAAAAGTACCGTCTTCCAGTTGCTGCTGCGCTTCTACGATCCGCAGTCGGGCAGCGTGCGCATAGACGGCCAGGACCTGCGCGCGCTCGCGCTGCCCGAGCTGCGCGGCACGATCGCGCTGGTACCGCAGGACACCGTGATCTTCGGTGCGAGCGCACTGGAGAACATCCGCTTCGGGCGCGTCGACGCGCCCGAGGAAGACGCCATTGCAGCGGCGCGCGCGGCCGAGGCGCACGACTTCATCATCGCGCAGAGCGGCGGCTACGCGAGCCATCTGGGCGAGCGCGGCGTGCGCCTGTCCGGCGGCCAGCAGCAGCGCATCGCCATTGCGCGCGCGCTGCTCAAGGACGCGCCGATCCTGCTGCTGGATGAAGCCACCAGCAACCTCGACGCGCAATCCGAGGCGGCGATCCAGGATGCGCTCGAACGGCTCATGCGCGGCCGCACCACGCTGGTCATCGCGCATCGTCTCGCCACGGTGCAGCAGGCCGACCGCATCGTCGTGCTCGACGGCGGGCGCATCGTCGCCCAGGGCACGCACGAGGAGCTGCTGCAGCAGGAAGGACTTTATGCCGAACTCGCGCGCCTGCAGTTCGCTGCCTGACCGGCGCGTAGCTCACGCCACTTCGTTCCGCCCTGGCCGCGCCGCGCGCGCCGGGCATACCGTTTTCCACTATCGAGCATTGTCCATGACTATCCGATCGCGCTTTCGCGCCGTCCTGGGGCTGGGCCTGGCCGCCCTGCTGCTGGCCGGCTGCGGTTCCGACCCCCAGCCCGCCGCCGCGGCCGACACCGGGGCCAGCCTCTCGGTCAGCCTCGTCACGCCGCAGTCGCGCGCGCTGCAGCGCCGCCTGACCGCTTCCGGCGCGATTGCCGCACAGGAGGAAATGCTGCTCGGTGTCGAGCTGTCCGGTGTGCGCGTGGCTGAAGTCCTCGTCGACATCGGCGAACCGGTGCGCAAGGGCCAGGTGCTGCTGCGTCTGGACACGCGCACGCTCGCGAGCGAACAGCGCCAGTCCGACGCGGCCGTGGCCGAGGCCGATGCGGCGCTGGCCGTGGCCAGGCGCAACAACGAGCGCATGAGCGCGTTGCGCGACAAGGGCCTGATCAGTGCGCGCGACGCCGACGAGATGTGGGGGGCGGCGACGCAGGCCGGCGCGCGCCTGAACTCGGCGCGCGCACAGCGCGAAGCGGTCGCGCTGCGCCTGAGTTTCGCCGAGCTGCGCGCACCCGACGACGGCGTGATCTCGCGCCGCGACGTGCAGCCCGGCCAGGTCGTCTCCGCCGGCGGCGAACTGCTGCGCCTGATCCGCCAGGGCCGCCTGGAATGGCGCGGCAACCTGCCCGAAGCCGAACTTGCCCGCGTGCAGGAAGGCATGCAGGTGCTGGTCAGCGGTCCCGATGGAAGTCGCGCCGAGGCGAGCGTGCGCCGCATCGCCGCAAGTCTCGATGCCGCGAGCCGCACCGGCGTGGTCTACGCCAGCCTCGCCGATCCCGGACCGCTTCGCGCCGGCATGTTCGCCCAAGGCGACTTGCTGCTTGGCGAGAACCCCGCGCTGCTGCTGCCGCTGTCGGCCGTGGTGCAGCGCGACGGTCACAGCTATGTGTTCCGCGTCGGTGAGGGACAGCGCGTGACGCGCCAGCGCATCGAGATCGGCCGGGTCGACGGCGAACAGATCGAGGTCGTCTCCGGCCTCGCCGCGACCGACGCCGTCGTCGCACGCGGTGCCGGGTTCCTCAGCGAAGGCGACCGTGTGCGCGTAGTCACAGGGACCGCGGCGCCATGAATATTTCCGCCTGGGCGATACGCCGGCCTCTGCCGTCGATCCTGCTGTTCATCCTGCTCTGCGTCGCCGGTATCGCCGGTTTCCGCAGCCTGCCGGTGTCGCGCTTCCCCGACATCTCGCTACCGATGGTCATGATCACGGTGACCCTGCCCGGTGCCGCGCCGAGCCAGATGGAAACCGAGATCACCCGCAAGGTCGAGGACGCCGTCGCGAGCCTTGCCGACATCGACAAGCTCGTGTCCACGGTCAACGAAGGCGTCTCCAACACGCGCATCGAGTTCGAACTCGGCCGCGATCTGGACGAGGCGCTCGACGAAGTCCGCGACGCCATCACGCGGATCCGCATCGATCTGCCGCAGGACATCCAGGAACCGGTCGTCGCGAAGGTCAACATCGTCGGCGGCACCATGCTGAGCTTCACCGTCGCCTCCGACACGCTCGCGCCCGACGAACTGAGCTGGTTCGTCGACGACACCGTGACGAAGTCGCTGTTCAGCGTGCCCGGCGTGGGCCAGGTCAAGCGCACCGGCGGCGTCGAGCGCGAAGTGCGCATCGACCTCAAGCCTGGCGCGCTGGAAGCGCACGGCATCACCGCTGGCGCCGTGTCGCAGCAGCTCGCGCGAATCCAGGTGGAAATGCCCGGCGGCAAGGCGAACTGGGGCGGCAACGAACAGATCGTGCGCACGGTCGGCACGGTCGATGCGGTCGCGCAGCTGCGCGACATGCCGATCAGCCTGCCCGACGGGCGCCAGATCAAGCTCTCGGCCCTGGCCGAGATCCGCGACGCGGCGGCCGAAGCGCGCCAGGTCGCCCTGCTCGACGGGAAGCCGGCGGTCGGCTTCGCGATCACGCGCACACGCGGCTCCAGCGAAGTCGGCACCGGCCGCGCCGTACGCGCAAAAGTGGAAGAACTCGGCCGCGCCTATCCCAACCTGCGCTTCGCCGAAGTCAGTTCCACGGTGGAAGAGGCAGAAGGCTCCTACGAGTCTTCTATGACGATGCTCTGGGAAGGTTCCTTGCTGGCCGTGCTCGTGGTCTGGCTGTTCCTGCGCGACTGGCGCGCGACGTGGATCTCGGCGCTCGCGCTGCCACTGTCGATCATTCCCACCTTCGCCGTGATGCACTGGTTCGGCTTCAGTCTCAACATGATCACGCTGCTCGCGCTCGCGGTCGTCGTCGGCATCCTGGTTGACGACGCGATCGTCGAGGTCGAGAACATCGTGCGTCATCTGGGCATGGGCAAGTCGCCGCAGGAAGCTGCGACCGATGCAGCCGACGAGATCGGCCTGGCAGTGATCGCGACCTCGCTGACCCTCGCCGCCGTGTTCGTCCCAGTCGCGTTCATGCCCGGCATCCCGGGCAAGTTCTTCCGTGAATTCGGCTGGACCGCAGCCACGGCGGTGCTGTTCTCGCTGCTGGTCGCGCGCCTGCTGACGCCGATGATGGCGGCTTATCTGCTGAAACCCGGGCCGCAC
This sequence comes from Tahibacter sp., assembly GCF_032229445.1. Lineage (NCBI taxonomy): Bacteria > Pseudomonadati > Pseudomonadota > Gammaproteobacteria > Lysobacterales > Rhodanobacteraceae > Tahibacter > Tahibacter sp. Next base: position 74,052 of record NZ_JAVTWC010000115.1, on the reverse strand, counting down.
GAGGAGAAGGAAGGCCCGCTGATGCGCTGGTATCTGCGCCTCGTCGAAAGCGCGCTCGCGCATCGTACCCGCACCTTGTGGCTCGCGTTCGGGCTGTTCATCGCCTCGCTAGCGATCGTGCCGCTGATTCCGGCCACCTTCATTCCGCCGGCCGACCTCGGCCGCAGCAACCTGAGCCTGGAACTGCCGCCCGGCGCGAGCCTGCGGGAGACCACCGACGTCGCCGAGCAGGCACGCCGCGCGCTGGCCGACCTGCCGGAACTCAAGCGCGTCTACACCGCGATCGGCGGCGTGCTGGATCTGGGCGACCCGAACCAGTCCCTGGTCGGCGACGTGCGCAAGGCGACGCTGACGCTGGACTGGGGCAAGCCGGACACGCGCGAGCGCCACCAGAAAGTCCTCGAACGCGAAGTGCGCGCGCGCCTCAGGGATCTGGCCGGCGTGCGCGTCAGCTTCGTCAGCAGCGAACCCGGCGAACTGCTGCAGCTCGTGCTGGCCGGCGACAATCCTCGTTTGCTGCTCGAGGCGAGCCAGGCGCTGGAGCGCGACCTGCGCGGACTGACCGGGCTTGGCAGCGTGACCTCGACCGCGTCCCTGCTGCGTCCCGAAGTCGTGATCACGCCGGATCCGCTGCGCGCCGCCGATCTCGGCGTCGCGACCGCCGACATCGCCGAAGCCGCGCGCATCGCCACAGCCGGCGATTTCCGCCAGCGCCTGGCCAAGCTCAACCTGCCCGAGCGGCAGATACCGATCCGCGTGCGCATCGCCGAGCAGGACCTCGACCAGCCCTCGGCGATCGCGCTGCTGCGCGTGCCCGGCCGCGACGGTCCGGTACCGCTGACGTCAGTCGCGAGCATCCGGCTCGACAGCGGCCCGGCCCAGCTCGACCGCTACGGCCGGCAGCGCAATGTCACGTTCAACATGGAGCTCAACGGCCGGCCGCTCGGCGAGGTCATGACCGAGATCCAGAAACTGCCGTCGCTGCAAAAGCTGCCGCCCGGCGTAACGATGCTCAATACCGGCGACGCGGAGATCTTTGTCGAGCTGTTCGTCGGCTTCCTGGTCGCGATGGGCACCGGCATCTTCTGCGTCTACGCCGTATTGCTGCTGCTGTTCAACAACGCGCTGCAGCCGCTGACCATCCTGATCGCCGTGCCGCTGTGCGCTGGCGGCGCGTTCGGCATGCTGCTGCTGACCAACAATTACCTGTCATTGCCGGCGCTGATCGGACTGCTGATGCTGATCGGCATCGCGACCAAGAACTCGATCCTGCTGGTCGACTACGCCGTCATCGCCGAGCAGGACCACGGCCTTAGCCAGCACGACGCCCTCGTCGACGCCTGCCGCAAGCGCGCGCGCCCCGTCATCATGACCACGCTCGCAATGGGTGCGGGCATGCTGCCGATCGCGCTGGGCTTCGGCGCCGATGCGAGCTTCCGCGCACCCATGGCGATCGCCGTGATCGGCGGCCTGATCACCTCGACACTGCTGAGCCTCGTGGTGATCCCGGCGGCGTATACCGTGCTCGATGACCTGCGTGAACGCGTCCACCAGCGCGCAACACGCAAGAAAGCGCGGCTCGCCACGGCTTCACCGCCCCACTGATCGCGCACTGCGCGCCGTGGCGGGAACTGCTGCCGCAGCCCGCCACGGCAGCGCTTGAACACGGCAGCTGCGGCATGACGCGCGCCTCACGCCCAGACCGCGCACGGCGGATCGCCGCCGCCGCATCCGCCGACTGACAGAATCCGGCGATCTCTCAGACGACGTAGCGGATCCATTCGCGCAGCAGCGCCTGCAACGCCGACGCTTTTGCCCTCAGCTCGGCGGTATCGCGGAATTCGACGGTCGCGCGATCCTTGGCCAGCCACCGCAGCAAACCGGCCGGATCGGGAATATCCACGCCGGTCGCTGAAATCGCGTTCTTCTTCGCGCCGAAATGCAGGATCAGGCCCGTGCCCTGCTTCGCGCGCAGGTTCGTCGTCGCGAAGTACTCCGTCGTACGGAAACTCGGCGCGTTCCACTTGATGCCGTCGAGGATGCGGACATCAGCGTCGAGCACGACCCGGCGCAGCTCGACGACGAGTGCCTTGGCCGGATGGTCGAGCGTGGCAAGGAATGCGTCGACGCTCCTGTCTTCCTCAGTTTTCTTGCTGGTCGGTGTGGCCATCTGACGCTCCGCTCAACGTGGGCCGCGAGCATAGCAACGCGCGGCATCGACGCTCGATATGGCGGCATCGCGCAGCGGGGTGCGAAATCCGCCACGCGGCGCTGCCGGCACCGGCACTGCGGCACGAAGCTGGCACCATGGGCCACCGTTTCCGCCAGGACCCTGCCGTGCACGCATCCGAACGCATCGAGACTTTCTATCGCGCCTTCCAGCAACGCGACGGCGCCGCCATGGCCGCCTGCTATACGCCCGACGCGATCTTTCGCGATCCAGCCTTCGACCTGCAGGGCGAACGGGGCGGGGCGATGTGGCGCATGCTCTGCGAACGCGGCAAGGATCTGCGCGTGGAATTCGGTAATGTGCGCGCCGAGGGCGAACGCGGCAGCGCCGACTGGCAGGCCTGGTACACCTTCAGCAAGACCGGCCGCGCCGTGCACAACGTCATCCACGCGGAGTTCCGCTTCCGCGACGGACTTATCTGTGAACATGTGGACACGTTCAATTTCTGGCGCTGGTCACGCCAGGCGCTGGGACCTGCAGGACTACTGCTGGGCTGGACGCCGGCGCTGCGGAACAAGGTGCGCGCGGAAGCCGCGCGCGCGCTGGCCGCCTACCGCTGAACGGCACTACGCCGGCTGGCACGCCTGCAATTCCGCGCGCCGCCCGGACAGGAAATCGATCAGCGTGCGCAGCACAGGCGACAGACGCCGCTCGGTGTAGACCAGGCTTAGCGGCACCGCCTCGCCGATCCACTGCGGCAGCACGCGCTGCAGGCGTCCGGCAGCGACGTCCTCGGCCACGTCGGCCCAGATGCGATAGGCGATGCCGCGCCCGCGCAACGCCCAGCGGCGCACCATTTCCGCGTCGTTGAAGGTCCAGCGCGGCGTGACCGTCACCTCAGACGCGTCCTCGCCACGCTGGAAGGCCCAGCGGTCGGCGGCGCGGTGCTGGCGCATGTAGCACAACGTCTCATGCGCGATGAGTTCCCGCGGATGCTCCGGCGCGCCCCGGCGCGCGACATACGCCGGCGCGGCGCAGGTGACGCGAACGAGCCGCGCGAGCGGCAGCGCGATCAGGCTCGAATCGGTCAGCACCCCGTAGCGCAGGGCGAGATCCACCGGTGCGGCGAAGAAGTCCGCGACGGCGTCGTCGAGGGTGACCTGGAATTGCACCTGCGGATGCTGCTGCGCGAAGTCGTCGAGCCAGCCGGCCAGCCGGTTGCGGCCGAAGTCCGCCGGGGCGGTGATGCGCACCAGCCCCTGTAGCACGCCATCGTCGCGACTGAGCGCCAGCCGGCCGGCCGACAACGCGTCCAGCGCCGCGCGCGCATGTGGCAGATAGCGCTCGCCTTCGGCGCTCAGGCGCAGGCTGCGCGTGGTGCGCAGGATCAGTCGTGTGCCGAGCTGCGCCTCGAGCCGCTTCAGTGCCGCACTCGCGACGGCCAGCGTGATACCCAGCGAACGCGCGGCGTTGCTGAGTTGGCCGCTGTCGGCGCAGGCCACGAACACGGCAATGTCGGATACGGATTCGCTCATGGTTTTGCACCGCAGCATTCGTACGACGGTGCCGCCCTCGGGCCGCGCACCAGATCTCCACAACCCTGGCCAATGCTTCGCATTGGCCGTCCGGCCCGTTGGGCGTTCAGAGCGATGAGAACCTGCGGTTCTGAGCGATCACTCTTCGTCCCGGCCCGTTGGGCGTTCAGAGCGATCAGAACCTGCGGTTCTGAGCGATCACTCTTCACCCCCTTGCTCAAGGGGGCTCCAAAAGCACGGGAACTTTCGAAGTATTTGATGTATTCGGGGTTTCTATCGCGAACACGGTGATGCCCGATACGGGCTCGCTCATTCTCAATCGTCCGTTGATACTGAATCGGCCGGCGCGCCGCTGTTGCGACGATAGCGCCGTCGCTACGCTGCCGATAGCACTGCCCGACATCGAGATCATGAAGCCAGCCGCAGCGATACCCGCTTCCCAATGGACCCGCGCCGCGATCATCGCAATCGCCTGCGGCGCGCTGATCGTCACGCTGAGCATGGGCGTGCGCCAGAGCTTCGGCATGTTCATGCAGCCGATCGGCCGCGAGTTCGGCATCGGCCGCGAATATTTCGGATTTGCGATCGCGGTGCAGAATTTGCTGTTCGGCCTTGCCCAGCCGTTCGTCGGCGCGATCGCGGACCGGTACGGCGTGCGCCGCGTGCTCGTCGCCGGCACGCTGGTCTATGCGGGCGGCCTGCTGCTCGCGGCGTTCGTGCTCGCACCCAGCGGCATCATGGCGAGCCTCGGCGTGCTTGTCGGTCTGGGCCTGAGCGGCACGACGTTCGTCGTCGTGCTGACCGGCGTTGCCCGCCTCGTGCGACCGGAACAGCGCAGCATGGCTTTCGGTCTCGTCACGGCCGGCGGCTCCTTCGGCCAGTTCGCGGTCGTGCCGATCGCACAGGCGCTGATCGCCAGCTGGGGCTGGCGCGAAGCGCTGCTCGGCCTGACCGGCCTGATTCTGATCACGATCATCGCGGCGGCCGGCATACGCCGCCCGCCGATCACGGCCGCATCCATCGCGGCCGATGCCGACGACGGAGGCCTGCGTCGCGCGCTTGCCCAGGCCGCAGCGCATCCGCACTACTGGCTGCTCAATGCCGGCTTCTTTGTCTGCGGTTTCCACATTGCGTTCATAGCGACGCATTTCCCAGCCTATCTCGTCGACCAGGGCATTGCCGCGAGCGTCGGCGCGACTGCGCTGGCCCTGGTCGGCCTGTTCAACATCGCCGGTTCCTATCTGTTCGGCCTCTGGGGCGGGCGCTACTCGCGGCCGCGCCTGCTCGCGGCGCTCTACGCAGCGCGCGCGCTCGCGATCGCGATCTTCCTGCTCGTGCCGCTGAGCGCGTTCTCCGCGCTCGCCTTCGCCGCGGTGTTCGGTTTTCTGTGGCTCGGCACCGTGCCGCTGACCAACGGCGCCGTGGCCAGTCTGTTCGGCGTTCGCTACTTGTCCACCTTGTACGGCATCGTGTTCCTGAGCCATCAGATCGGCAGTTTCCTTGGCGCCTGGGTCGCGGGCCGACTCTACGACACCACGGGCAGCTATGGTCCGGTATGGATCGCCAGCATCGCGCTCGGTTTTCTCGCCGCCGGCGTGAGCTACTTCACGCGCGATGAACCCGCGGCATCGACACCATCGCTGCGGCCCGCGGCATCGACGCCGTGATGCACGCGCTGTCCTGGCGCCGCGTTGCGCTGTCGTCCGTCGCGCTGTTGGCGGCGCTGCTGCTCGCGACGCTCTGGCTGCGATGGGGCGAAACCATCTTTGCGCGACAACTTGGAGCGATGCTGTGCTGAAACCCGTCACGCCAGTCGATCCGCGCGCCCTTGCCGCGAGCCTGCAGGAACTGTGGTCGCCGCGCGTCATCGGCGAACTCGACGACAGCTACATCAAGGTCGCCAAGATCCACGGCGAGCTGGTCTGGCACAGCCATGATGCGCAGGACGAACTGTTCTTCGTGTTGCAGGGACGGCTGCGCCTGCGCCTGCCGGACCGGGACGTGGAACTCGGCCCCGGCGAACTGTTCGTCGTGCCCAGGGGCGTGCAGCACCTGCCCGTCGCGGAGCAGGAATGCCTGGTGCTGCTGATCGAGCACAAGGCGACCGCGCATACGGGCGACACGCAGACCGCGCAGACGCGCAGCCTCGCCGACCAGTTGCGCGCCATCGGGTAGCGCGCCACGCCTGCGCTATTCTGCCCATTCCCCCTATGCTCGGACCCGTTTGCCGTGGCCCTGATGATCCTGCTGCTGATCCTGTTCGCGGCGGTGGCCGTGTTCCTGATCCTCGTCATCGGCTTCATGCTGCTGCTCGCGGTCGGGACCGACATCGCCCTCGGCGTGGCCGTGCTGATGTTCATCGGGCTCAGCGCGCTGGGCGGGCTGGCCCTGAGCGCGATCTCACGCCAGATGACCACACCGCGCTGGAGCTGGCCCGTCGCTAGCGGTCTGTTCGCGCTGGTGACGGCGGTCGAATTCGGCATTTCGTTGCTGATCTCGAGCCGCTAGCCAGCGGCTCGAGATCAGCGCAGATCGCGGCCCGCGCGCGCCGCTGGTTTTGCCGCTGTCGTCCGGTCGGCCGGTGCTACAGGGTCATGCCGTGTCGTGCGGCGGCCGCAATGGCTATGCTTGGGCGCTCATCCGCTGCCGGTGCCGCCCATGCTCCGTAACGCCGTCCTGTTCGCTGCCCTGCTGTCCGCCGCGGGCGCGGCCTCCGCCGCCGTCGACAATCTGCGTACCGTCGCCGAACAATCCGGCTTCAAGCGCACGGGCCGCTACGACGAAGTCATCGATCTCTGCGCGCGCTTTGCCAAGGCCTGGCCCGACGCGGTGCGCTGTGACGAATTCGGCCGCACACCCGAAGGGCGTCCCCTGCTCGCGTTGGTCGCGACCACGAGCGGCGCACGCACGCCCGAGGCGGCGCGCGAGCAAGGCATTCCGGTCAGCCTGTTCCAGGGCGGCATCCACGCCGGCGAGATCGATGGCAAGGACGCAGGTTTCCTGCTCCTGCGCGAGATCCTCCAGGGCAAGGCCGGCAAGGGCCTGCTCGACAAGCAGGTCATGGTGTTCGTGCCGGTATTCAACGTCGACGGGCACGAGCGCTTCGGCGCCTGGAACCGGCCCAACCAGCGCGGCCCCGAGCAGATGGGCTGGCGCACGACGGCGCAGAACTACAATCTGAACCGCGACTACCTGAAAGCCGATGCGCCCGAGATGCAGGCCATGCTCGCGCTCATGGGGCGCTGGGATCCGACCATCTATGTCGACCTGCACGTCACCGACGGCGCCAAGTTCGAGCACGACGTCGCCATCCAGGTCGAGCCGCTGTATTCCGGCGACGAGGAACTGCGCAAGCTCGGCCGCGACCTGCGCGACCAGACGCTGGCGCGCCTGAGCAAGCAGGGTTCGCTGCCGCTGGGTTTCTATCCCTCATTCGTCAACACCGACGACCCGACCTCGGGCTTCGCCGACGGTGTCGCGCCGCCGCGCTTCTCGACCGGCTACGTGCCGCTGCGCAACCGCTTCGCCATGCTCGTCGAGACGCATTCGTGGAAGCCGTATCCAGTGCGCGTGAAAGTGACGCGCAACACCATGCTCGACGTGCTGCAGCTCGTCAGCGAACGCGGTAGGGACTGGCGCACCGAGCAGCTGACCGCCGACGAGCGCGCCGCGACGCTCGGCGGTACGCGCGTCGCGCTGGACTACAAGGCCAGCGACACCGCGCGCGAAATCGAATTTCGCGGCTATGCGTATACGCGTACGCCGTCGGAAATATCCGGTGCACTGATGACGCGCTATGACGAGCGCAAGCCGCAGATCTGGAAAGTGCCGCTGCGCGACGACGTGCAGCCGGGCACCCAGGTGGAAGTACCGAAGGCCGGCTACCTCGTACCGGCGGCGTGGGCGACGCTCGTCGCCGCCAAGCTCGACGCCCATGGCGTGGCCTATCGGCGAGTGACCGACCCGCTGTCACGAATGGCCCTGCAGACGTTCCGCGCCAGCGCCGCGCGCTTTGCGGCACAGTCGAGCGAGAATCATCAACGCGCGACGCTGCAAGGCGAATGGCAGGGCGAAACGCGGGACCTCGCCGCCGGCGCGCTCTATGTGCCGCTGGCCCAGGCGCGCTCGCGCATCGCCGTCGCCCTGCTCGAACCGCAGGCGCCCGACTCGCTGGCCGCCTGGGGCGCGTTCAACGGCGCGTTCGAGCAGAAGGAATACATGGAGGAATACGTCGCCGAGGACGTCGCGCGCGAACAGCTCAAGCGCGATCCGAAACTCGCCGAGGAATTCCAGCGCAAGCTCGCGAACGAGCCCGAGTTCGTCAAGGACAGCAACGCCCGCCTGCAGTTCTTCGCGCGCCGGCATGCATCCTGGGACGAGCAGTTCAATCTCTATCCGGTGTTTCGCGTCGATCGCGCGCCGGAGTGAGGACCTGTCGCATCGGCTCGAGACCGGCGAAAACGGGCACGGTGGGCGCCGACGCGCGGAGCGCGGGTTCCCAAGGCGTCTGCGCGACGCTCAGGCCAGCAGATCGCCGTGTTCGGGATGCCGTTCGAACCAGACCCGCGCGTACGAGCACAGCGGCGCGATCGTCCAGCCCTCCGAGCGCGCGGCCGCGACGGCCGCTTCGGTCAGCGATGCGGCGACGCCGCGTCCGCCGACTTCGCTGGGCACGCCGGTGTGGACGATGCTCATGCGATCGCCGCTGAGTTCGTAGTCGAGCACGCAGCGGTAGCCATCGACCTCAGCCCGGAAGCGCCGTGCGGCGCGGTCGTGGTGTACGGAAACATCCATGAGCAGCACTCTGGCGACGGTCCGCGCGAACGCTACACCGGCGACCTGGGCCAGGACAATGCTCAAGAGCCCGGTCTCGGGTTTCCGCGCGCCGCCACGCCCGCGCCGGCCTCGGCCGCGTCGAGCACATCCGCTGCACACCCGCGCCCGCTACACTGAAACGCATGTCCGAGCCCTCCTGCCTGCCACACGCCGGTCCCGCCTCACCCTGGCGCCGCATGGCTGAACAAGCCTTCAGCCGGGCCGCCGGTGCGCCGCTGATCGGAGGCAACCAGGTCGATCTGCTGATCGACGCCGCCGCGCATTTCGCGGCCTGGGAGCGCGATATCGCCGCCGCGCGGCGTTCAATATTTCTGGAAAACTACATCATTCGCAACGACGAGGTCGGGCGGCGCATACGTGACGCGCTCGCCGCCAGCGCCACCGCCGGCGTCGCGGTCTGCGTCGTGCGCGACTGGCTGGGTTGTCTGGGGCTGGACGGTAAACGCTTCTGGCAGCCGTTGCTGGATGCCGGCGGCGAAGTGCGTTCGTACAACCCGGCGCGTTTTTCCAGCCCGTTAGGCTGGATCAGCCGTGATCATCGCAAGCTGCTCGTCATCGACAACGAGCTGGCCTGCATCACCGGGGTCTGTGTGTCGCAGAAATGGCTGGGCGATCCGGCCCGGAAGATCCCGCCCTGGCGCGATACCGGCGTCAGTCTGCGCGGCCCCGCCGTTGCCGAGCTCGTGCACGTATTCGCCGAGCTCTGGGCGCAGTTGGGTGAGCCGCTGCCCGGCGAACTGCTGCAGACCTCGGCGGTGATCGTCGGCGACACCGACGTGCGCGTGATCGCGACCCAGCCCAGCACGGCCGGGCTGTTCCGCCTCGACCAGCTCATCGCGGCGATGGCGCGCGAACGGCTGTGGCTGTCGGATGCGTATTTCGTGGGCCTGGCGCCCTACGTGCAAGCCCTGGCCTCCGCCGCGCGCGACGGCGTCGATGTGCGCCTGCTCGTACCCGGCACCAGCGACATTCCCGCGGTCGCACGCATGTCGCAGGCTGGCTACCGGCCGCTGCTCGAAGCCGGCATCCGCGTATTCGAGTGGAAGGGCTCGATGATGCATGCGAAGACCGCCGTGGCCGATTCGCGCTGGGCGCGGGTCGGCTCGAGCAATCTCAATATTTCGAGCTGGCTCGGTAACTGCGAGATCGACCTCGCGGTCGAGGACCGCGACTTCGCCGCACAGATGGAACGCCAGTACCTCATCGATCTCGACAACGCGACCGAGATCGTGCTGAAGAAGCGCAAAGTCCACAAATCCGCAAAAAGCGGCATACGGCCGCAGGGCGGCAGCTCCAGCCGCGCCGCCGCGGGGGTCATGCGTCTGGCTCACAGCGTCGGCACGGCGCTTGGCAATCAGCGCGTGCTCGGTCGCGCCGAGGCGGGCTCGCTGCCATGGGTCGCGCTGAGCCTGCTCGCGCTGACCTTGGTCGGCCTGCGCTGGCCCTGGGTGCTGGCCTGGCCGATGAGTATAGTGATCGGGCTGCTGGGCCTGAGTCTGCTGACGCGCTACGTGCAGACGTGGCGGCGCGGCCGCGCCGCCGCGCGCAAGGAAGAACGCAGGAAAACCGGCAAGGTGCCTCGTGAGTCCGGGTCAGAGCACCGCGCCGGCGAAATCGAAGTCGAAGTCGCCCAGCCAGTCGCACACCACGACGCCGTTGGCGTAGTGGGCGCCGCCCCGCAGCAGCTCCCCGATGTCGTTCATGTCGTTGACGCCAGTCGCGATGACGATCTTGCCGAGGCCGCGCACGCTGGCGAAGCGCTGCGCCATCGTCGCCCAGGGTGAGCCGTTTGCGACCGGCACCACCGGGCGCTCGAAGCGCACGACATTGAACGCCGCATGCTGCAGCCAGCGCTGTGCGCGCTCCGAATCGTCATTGGCACGCAGGCAGAAGCGCGCGCCGACCCGCTGCAGCGTCTCGATCGAGCCGTCGTTGGGCTGCTGCTCGATCAGGTCGGCGATATCGAATTCGAGCGCGATCGCCGAAGCCGGCACGGCCTGCGCGCGCAACTCCGTCGCGAGCCACGGCGCGAACGCCGCGTCGAGCAGCGATTCGGCACTGATCGGCAGGAACAGGCGCAGCTCGCCGATATCGCTGCCACGCGCATGCACCTGGCGCAGCGCGAGGCGGATCAGGCGCCTGTCGGCCAGCGTCGCCAGACCCAGGCCGCGCGCCAGCGGCAGGTATTCTTCCGGCTCGATCAGGATGCTCTGCGAACTGCGCGGCGGCTTTAGCTGCATGCGCGCGAGGTATTGCCCGCTGAGGTTGCCGGCCAGCGGCGCGAACGGCTGATAGGACAGCAGTGAATTGCTGGAATCCGCGGTCGTGCGCAGGATCGCGCGGACCAGACGCACACGTGGATCCTCGGTCGCCGCATTCGGATCGCGCAGGTCCAGGGCCACGTCGCCGCCGCCGGACGATTGCAGCGTCAGCGCCAGTTGGCGCACGCGCCGGATCAGGCTTTCGGCGCGGTCGGCCGGGCCGGTCACACGCAGCGCCGACAGGGTGAAGTTCAGCCGCAGTGGATCTTCCGACGACAGCCAGGCGCGCGCGGCCAGGCGCGTGCGCGCCTGCTCCAGCGCCTGGCGCAGCGACAGCTCGTCCTCGCGCTGGGCCAGCGCGAGGAACACGTATTCGCCATACGCGCACAGGGGCCGCGCAAACGGCAGCTCCCCGGCGATCGCCGAGGCGAGCTGCTGCCCCAGCGTGCCGGCGGTGACGAAGCCGACGCGCTCGCGTACCGCGTCGACGTCATCGACCGCGACATAGACAAGCGCCGCACACGCCTCGACTCCGGTCTCGGCCAGGTGCTGCAATTCCTGCAGGAACGCATCGCGGCCCGACAGCGTGCCGCGGCGCTCGCCACGGGCCGAGCCCGCGCTCGCGCTGAGCGTACGTGCGCGGCGTACGCGGCTTTCCACGGTCAGCAGCAGATGACGCGGCTTCACCGGTTTGGTCAGGAAATCGTCGCCGCCCATGGAAATGGCGTCGAAACGCCGGTCGAGATCCTGCTCGCCGGACAGGAACACCACAGGCAGGAACGCGCAGCCGGGCTCGGCGCGGATCATCTGTGCGACCTCGATGCCATTGCCGTCAGGCAGGTAGAAATCCAGCAGCACGAGGTCGGGGTGGAAGTCCTGCAGGGTTTCGATGACTCCGCCAGCGGTCGCGCAGACACGCGTGGTGATGCCCCGGTGGTGCAGCACGGATTCGCAGAACTTGGCCTGCGCCGGGTCATCCTCGACCACGAGCACGCGATAGCCGAGGCTGCGGCGCTGTTCGAGCATTTCCTCGATGCGCGCGAAAATCGCGACCGGATCGCGGCTGGACACCACCGCATCGGCGCCAGCGCGCTGCGCGTACAGCACGCGGGCCAGATCGGCGGCCTCGGACAGCACCAGACAGACCGGCGTATCGCGCTGCGCGTCGCGCGCACGCGCTGCGATTTCGAGCAGGCCGTGCAACTGCGGCACAAAGGCATCGTCGACCAGCAGCACGTCTGGCGGGCTCTCCGCCATCGCCCGGCTCAGGGCATCGATCTGCTCGAACGGACGCACGAGAAAACGCTGCGCGCCCAGGGTCGGCGCGAGCGTGTCGATCATGCGCTCGGGGGCGGCGAGGTAGTGCACCTGACCGCGGACGTGGCTGGCCACGGCACGCTTGGCAGCGCGCGGCGCGCTGCGCGGCGGCGCGGACGACTGGCCCAGGTTGTCGACGAGGCCGGCCAGCGCCTGGCGCTGCAGCGCACTCGGCACGGCGCCGGTCTCGACAAAGGAACACAGGAATACGATGAGTTCGAGCGTCGGCGTGGCGATGTCGCCGAAGGCCTGTGCCTCGGCGTCCGCATTGATCTTCTCGAGTTCCTCGTGCAGCACGCTGGCCTTGGTGCCGTCCCAGCGCTCGCCGAGACTCGTGCGCCATTCGCCGACGAACGCGTCGAGGCGCTGGCGCAGAGCACGCTCGCCGGGGTTTGCGCGCGGCGCAGCCTCGGCTTCGATCGTGGAATCAGCCATTGTCGTTTTCATCACCCCTGATGTGACGCCGTACTATAGCGATTGAAAGGGCCTGGCTGCGTGGCGTCCTGGGCCCGAATCGAAAATGAATGTAGCGCGATGGTATGAAGCGCGTTGCCGCCTCCGATCCGCGCGCCTACACTGCCCGCCCGTCCGGTTTCCTGCCGGCACCGTCACTGTTCACCGATGTCCGAAGACCGCATCGCCTACGCCAGCGGCCGCGCCGTGCTGACGCCGTCGCAACTGACCCGGCGCGCGCGCGATCTGCTCGAGGATACCTTCGGCCTGGTCTGGCTCGAAGGGGAAATCTCCAATTTTTCACGCCCGGCCTCGGGGCATCTGTATTTCAGCCTCAAGGACGGCGGCGCCCAGGTGCGCTGCGCGATGTTCAAGCCCAAGAGCACCTACCTGCGTTTCCGTCCCGCCGACGGCATGCAGGTCCTGGCGCGAGCCCGGGTCAGCCTGTACGAGGCCCGCGGCGAGTTCCAGCTCATCGTCGAACACCTCGAGGAAGCCGGCGAAGGCGCGCTGCAGCGCGAGTTCGAGCGGCTCAAGGCGCTGCTCGCCGCCGAGGGCCTGTTCGCGACGGAGCGCAAGCGCACGCTGCCGCGGTTTCCGCGCCGCCTGGCGGTCATCACCTCGGCGACCGGCGCGGCCGTGCGCGACGTGCTCAGCGTGCTCGCGCGGCGCTATCCGCTGCTGGCCGTGGATATCGTGCCGGTGCCGGTGCAGGGCAAGGAGGCGCCCGCCGCCATCGTGACCGCGCTGCGCCGGGTCGGTGCCGCCGCCCGTCACGACGCGATCCTGCTCGCCCGCGGCGGCGGCTCTATCGAAGACCTGTGGGCGTTCAACGACGAAAGCGTGGCGCGCGCGATCCACGCCAGTGCCCTGCCCGTGGTCAGCGCGATCGGCCACGAGACCGATTTCACCATCGCCGATTTCGTCGCCGACCTGCGCGCCCCCACGCCGTCGGCCGCGGCCGAGCTGCTCGTGCCCGACATGATCGAGCTGTCGCGCCAGTTGCAGCAGCGACAGCAGCGCCTGCATCTGCTGCTGCAACGCCGCCTGCAGCGGCGCCAGCAGGAAGTCGACCGTCTGCACGCGCAATTGCAGGCACGCAGCCCGACGCAGCGACTGCAACTGGGCGAAAGCAGGCTCGGCGCCTTGCGCCTGCGCCTGCAGCATGCGCAGCAACGCACGCAGCAACGCGCCCGCGAACGGGCCGCCAACCTGCAGACGCGCCTGCTGCGCCAGGCGCCGGAGCAGCGCCTGCAGCGCGCACGCCTCGCCCTCGCGCACCAGCGCCAGCTGCTGCAGCACCGCCTGCGCGGCGGTCTGGACACGCGCCGCGCGCATCTCGCCGAACTCGCCCGCGCGCTGCATGCGGTCAGCCCGCTGGCCGTGCTCGCGCGCGGCTATGCCCTGCTGCAGGACGAGAGCGACGGCCGCGTGATCCGCAGCAACCTCGATACCCGCCGTGGCGCCCGCCTGCGCGCGCGACTGGCCGAGGGCGAACTGCACCTGCGCGTGGAATAGCCTCGCAGGCGCGACATCGGGCGCGCCGGTGCGATTGACCGCGCCGGAAGCGGCGCACAGAATCGGCGGACGCAACGCAGGAGCGCGTCATGAAAGCGTCGGACCTGTTCGTGAAAGCGCTGGAAGCCGAAGGCGTGGAATACGTATTTGGCATCCCCGGGGAAGAAAACCTCGATCTGCTCGAATCGCTGCGTACCTCCTCGATCAAGCTGATCCTCACGCGGCATGAACAGGTCGCCGGCTTCATGGCCGCGACCTACGGCCGCCTGACCGGCCGCGCCGGCGTCTGCCTGGCCACGCTCGGTCCCGGTGCGACGAATCTCGTGACGCCCGCTGCCTACGCCAATCTCGGCGGCATGCCGATGCTGATGATCACCGGCCAGAAGCCGGTCAAACTGTCCAAACAAGGACATTTCCAGATTGTCGACGTGATCGACATGATGAAGCCGCTGACGAAGTACACGCGGCAGATCGTCTCGGCCGACAACATCCCGGCCCGCGTGCGCGAGAGCTTCCGCCGTGCCGAGGAGGAACGCCCCGGCGCGACGCACCTGGAACTGCCCGAGGACATCGCCCGCGACGACACTGACGCGATGGTGCTCCCGACCAGCTACCACCGCCGCCCGATCGCCGACGACAAGGCCGTCGCCCATGCGGCCAACGCGATCCGCCAGGCCACGCGGCCGCTGCTGATGATCGGCGCCGGCGCGAACCGCAAGACCTGTTCCAAGATGCTGCGCGAGTTCGTCGACCACACCGGCATCCCGTTTTTCACCACGCAGATGGGCAAGGGCGTCATCGACGAGCATCATCCGCTGTGGCTCGGCAACGCGGCGCTGAGCGACGGCGACTTCGTGCACCGCGCGATCGAGCAGGCCGACTGCATCGTCAACTGCGGCCACGACGTGATCGAGAAGCCGCCGTTCTTCATGCGCCGCGGCCTGCGCACCGTCATCCACGTCAATTTCTCCAGTGCCGAGGTCGACACGGTCTATTTTCCGCAGATCGAAGTGGTCGGCGACGTTGCCAATTCGATCTGGCAGCTGCAGCAGGCGCTGCAGCCGCAGGCGCACTGGGACTTTTCCTGGTTCGACACGGTGCGCACGCATCTGGAGTCGCACCTGTGCAAGGGCCACGACGACGCGCGCTTCCCGATGCATCCGGTGCGCCTCGTCGCCGACGTCCGCTCTGTCATGCCCGACGACGGCATCCTGTGCCTCGACAACGGCATGTACAAGCTGTGGTTCGCGCGCTACTACCGCTCGCGCCAGCCCAACACGGTGCTGCTCGACAACGCGCTCGCGACGATGGGCGCGGGCCTGCCCTCGGCGATGGCAGCCCGGATCGTGCACCCGCGGCGCAAGGTCGTCGCGGTCGCCGGCGACGGCGGCTTCATGATGAACTCGCAGGATCTGGAAACCTGCGTGCGCCTGGGCCTGGACCTGACCGTACTGCTGCTGCGCGACGACGCCTACGGCATGATCAAGTGGAAACAGGCACATATGGACTTTCCGAACTTCGGCATGGACATGGGCAACCCGGACTTCGTCCGCTATGCGCAGTCCTACGGCGCGCACGGCCACCGGCCCGCGTCCAGCGCCGAATTCGCGCCGCTGCTGCAGCAGTGCCTCGACACGCCGGGCGTTCATCTGATCGACGTTCCGATCGACTATTCCGACAACGACCGCGTGCTCAACCGCGAGATCCGCGAATTGAGCCGCGCAATCTGAACAACGAGCCCTGCGCCTGAAGGGGGTGAAGGACGATGGCTTGAAGCCGACGGCTCTTATCGTCCTGAATGCCCAACGGGCCGGAGGGCCTTCCAGGCTCCTGACCATCGGCCGCTACAAGGAGCGACACCGTGCTCGCCGAAAGCTATCCGTACTACCTCGCCAACAAGCCCGTCGCCGCCAATACCGATCTGGAGGTCACCGACAAGTTCAGCGGCAAGGTCGCCACGCGCGTCGCGCTGGCCGATGCGAAGGCGATCGACGCGGCCATCGCCGCGGCGGTCGCCGCGCAGGAACCGCTGCGCGCGTTCGCGCCGTACCAGCGGCAGGCCGTGCTCGAGCACTGCATCGCGCGGTTTCGTGAGCGCGCCGAGGAAATGGCCGTCGCGCTATGCATCGAGGCCGGCAAGCCGATCAAGGACGCGCGCGGTGAAGTCTCGCGCCTGATCGATACCTTCAAGGTGGCCGCCGAGGAAGCGGTGCGCATTGACGGCGACGTGCTGAATCTCGAGATCTCGGCGCGCGCGCGCGGCTACCGTGGCTTCTCCAAACGCGTGCCGATCGGGCCGTGCTCCTTCATCTCGCCGTTCAATTTCCCGCTGAATCTGGCTGCGCACAAGGTCGCGCCGGCGATCGCCGCGGGCTGTCCGTTCGTTCTCAAGCCCGCGAGCCGCACGCCGATCGGCGCGCTGATCATCGGCGAGGTGCTGGCCGAAACCGACCTGCCAGTGGGCGCGTTCTCGATCCTGCCGGCCCATCGCGACGGCGCCGACCTGTTCACCACCGACGAGCGCTTCAAGCTGCTGTCGTTCACCGGTTCGCCGGGTGTGGGCTGGGATCTGAAGGCGCGTGCCGGCAAGAAGAAGGTCGTGCTCGAACTCGGCGGCAATGCAGCCTGCATCGTCGACGCGGACCAGCGCGAGCGGCTGGACTTTGTGATCGAGCGCCTGGTCTTCGGCGCGTTCTACCAGTCCGGACAGAGCTGCATCAGCGTGCAGCGCATCCTGGCTCACGACGCGATCTACGAGGAGGTACGCGAGCGCCTGGTCGCCAAGGTCAGGACACTCAAGTGCGGCAATCCGCGCGACGAGGACACCTTCATCGGACCGATGATCGACGTCAAGGAAGCCCAGCGTCTCGAAGGCTGGATACAGCAGGCGGTGCAGGCCGGCGCGACCCTGCTGTGCGGCGGGCAGCGCGACGGCGCGATGCTGCAGCCGGCCGTGCTCGAAGGCGTCGATGCGAAGCAGGCGGTGTCCTGCCAGGAAGCGTTCGGCCCGGTCGTTCTGCTGCAGCGCTGGAGCGATTTCGACGCCGCCCTGGCGCAGGTCAACGACAGCGATTTCGGCCTGCAGGCCGGACTTTTCAGCTTCGACCTGCGCAAGACCACGCGCGCCTGGGACCTGCTCGAGGTCGGCGGCGTCATCGTCGGCGACGTGCCGAGCTTCCGCGTCGACAACATGCCATACGGCGGGGTCAAGGACTCGGGCCTCGGACGCGAAGGTATCCGCTACGCGATCGAGGACATGACCGAACTTCGGCTGCTCGTGATTCGCGACGCGTAAGCACCCGCAGCGGCAGGCGCAGGCAACGGCGTGACGGAATTGGCCGAACCGCGGGCGCGGTCGTGCTGCAATGCGCTGCGCTCGCCGGACGCGAAGCGCGCCGCTCCTGTCCATCGCCCGCGAGACCTGCCATGCGCTACCTGTCCATTGTTTTCCTGATTGCCGCCGCACAAGGCGCGCTTGCGCAAACGCCCGCTTTTCCCTTTCCGCACCATGTGAATCACGCGTTCGGCAGTATCCGGCCGGACCACCGCAGCCAGGCCCAGCTCGACCAGGACATCCGCGAGGCCTACGCGCGCTGGAAGACCGCATATCTGCGCAGCGCCGGCACCGACGGCGGCGGCAATCCGGTCTATCGCGTGCTGTGCAATACCGACGGCAACGGCAACACGGTTTCCGAAGGCCAGGGTTACGGGCTGATCATCATGAGCGTGATGGCCGGCCACGAACCCGATGCGGCGGTGATCGCGGCGGGGCTCTGGCGTTATGTCGACCGGCACCGCAGCGGCATCGACAGCCGGCTCATGAGCTGGAACATCACTGCCGCCGGCCAGCCGCAGCAAGGCAACGACAGTGCCTTCGACGGCGACAACGACATCGCACTGGGACTGCTGATGGCCGCAGCGCAATGGCCGGCGGGCGTGCCCGTGGATTTCCGCGCCAAGGCGCTGGACATGCTCGCTGGCCAGGCCGCGTCGGTGATGGGTCCGGATTCGAAACTGCCGCTGCTCGGCGACTGGGTGACACCCAACGGCGCGAGCTACAACCAGTACAGCGTGCGCCCGTCCGATTTCATGCCGGCGCATTTCCTGAATTTCTCGGCCGCAAGTGGCGCACCCGTCTGGAAAGCCGCGATCGTCGCCACGCGCACCGCGGTCGAACATCTGCAGACCACGTATGCAGCCGGAACAGGCCTCGTGCCGGACTTCACCGTGCGCGAAGCCGCGGCCTCGAGCCTGCTGAAACCCGCAACCGCCGGGTTTCTCGAAGGTCCGCACGACGGCCATTACAACTACAACGCCGGACGCGCACCCTGGCGCCTGGCCACGCACGCGCTGTTGCACGCAGATGCCGACAGTGCGCGCCAGGCGCGGCGCATCGCGCAATGGTCGGCGACCGCGGCCGGCGGCATCGCGACGAATATCCGTCCGGGCTACCTACTCGACGGCACGCCAATCACGACGACGTATTTCACGAGCTTCTTCGCCGCACCGATCGGCGTCGCTGCGATGACCTCGCCGACCCAGCAAAGCTGGCTCAATGCAATCTACGACAGCGTGCGCACGCGCCAGGAAGGCTATTACGAGGACAGCGTGGCACTGCTGTCGCTGATGGTCATGAGCGGTACGTACTGGGACCCGGTCGCGATCGACCGCATCTTTGCCGACGGCGTGCAACGCATCGCGCCGTAGTCGCGGCGATACCGCATAGGTTTGCTCAGACTTCGTCGAGGCGCTTGTTCGACGCGTGCACCACGACCGTATCGAGTGCGGCCGCCGCGGCGCGATCGGCCGCATCGGGCACGACCACGATGGTCGGCAAGGTCACCGTGCTTTCGGTGCGCGGCGCGCGGGCCGGCGCGACGGACGAAGTGCCGGAGAACAGGCTGATAACGGCGAAACCCATTGCGGCGGCGCAGGCGATGGCGAACTTCGGCGGCAGGGTGGAAGAAGACAGGACGGTATAGGTAGACATGACGTGTGCTCCAGGGATTGCTGCATTTGCCCTGACTTGGATGACCACACATGTCTTTTGGTTGCGTCGCTTCGACCCAACTGATGGCAGGGTTCACTCGCTTCGGCGCAGACCGATGCCGTTGCGCCATGCGCGCATGACTTCCGGCCTGGTAACCCTGCGCAGCGTCGTCGCTTCAGGCGCTGCGCGGATGCCGTACCTGCCCTTCCCCGCGCACCACGTAGCGCTCGATCGTCAGCGACTCCGCACCCATCGGCCCGTACGCATGAAGTCGCGTGGTCGAGATGCCGATCTCGGCGCCGAGACCGAGTTCACCGCCGTCGCTGAAGCGCGACGAGGCATTGACCATGATCACGGCCGAGCGCAGCGACCGGATGAAGCGCTGCGCCTGCGCCGCGTCGCGCGTGGCGATCACTTCGGTGTGGTCGGACCCGAATTCGCGGATGTGCGCGATGGCCTCGTCGAGATCGTCGACCACGCGCACGGCAAGAATCAGATCGAGGAATTCCGCCGCGTAGTCGTCGCGCGTCGCCAATCCCATACCGTCGACGCATTCGCGTGCCCGCGCGCAGCCACGCAGTTCCACGCCGCGCTCGCGCAGCGCGGCGGCGGCGCGCGGCAGCCAGCGCGGCGCTACGTCCGCGTGCACGAGCAGCGTTTCGAGTGCGTTGCAGACCGCCGGGCGCGTGGTCTTGCCGTCGATGACGAGATCCAGCGCGAGGTCTTCGTCCGCATCCGCATCGACGTACAGATGGCATACGCCCTTGTAGTGCTTGATCACCGGCACGCGCGCGTGCTCGGCGACGAAGCGGATCAGGCCTTCGCCGCCGCGCGGTATCGCGAGATCGACGATGTCGCTGAGCTGCAGCAGTTCGATCATGCTGTCGCGGCGCAGATCCTCAAGCACGCTGACCGCGGCGGGATCGACGCCGCAGGACTGCAACGCGGCACCCAGCGCCGCGGCGATCGCGCGATTGGACTGCTGCGCTTCGGAACCGCCGCGCAGGATGACGCCATTGCCGGCCTTCAGGCACAGCGCCGCGGCATCGGCAGTCACGTTCGGCCGCGCCTCGTAGATCATCGCGATGACGCCCAGCGGCACACGCACGCGCTCGATCACGAGCCCGTTCGGGCGCTGCTCGCGCCGCGTGACCTCGCCGACCGGGTCGGACAGACCGGCGACGTGCCTCACGCCGGCGACCATCGCGGCGACGCGCACCGGATCGAGTGCCAGCCGGTCGAGCAGTGCCGGCGCCACGCCGCGCGCGGCCGCGGTGGCGACGTCCTGCGCATTCGCATCGAGGATAGGGGCCTCGGCGCGCGCGAGCGCGTCGGCCATCGCCTCGAGCACGCGCGTCCGCGCAGCGGCATCGAGTTCGGCCACCTGTTGCGCGGCGGCGCGGCAGGCCAGCGCTTGATCGCGTACCGTCGCCGTCATGGGTTCGCTCCGCTCATGGCGACGAGATCGTCGCGGTGGACTACGGTCTCGCCGTAGCTGTAGCCGAGCAGGTTCTCGATCTCGGCCGATTTGCGTCCGGCGATGCGGCGCACTTCACCGGCGGCGTACTGGCTGATGCCGCGCGCGACGATCTGAGTGCCCCATTCCTGCGCGGTTTCGATTTCCACCATGTCGCCGCGCGCAAAATCGCCGTGCACCGCGGTGATGCCGCCCGGGAGCAGCGACGCGCCCGCACCAAGGACCGCGCGCGCCGCGCCGGCGTCGATACGCAGGCGCCCCCCGGCCAGCGGCGCATGGCGCAGCCAGTACTTGCGCGCGTGCAGCCGCGTGTCGCCGGCGCGGAACAGCGTGCCGCGCAGGCGGTCGGTCGCGAGCAGCCGCAGGCTGTCCGCATCCGTGCCGTTGAACAGCACCGTGGCGATGCCGGCAGCCGCGGCCTTGGTCGCGGCCTCGAGCTTGGTATACATACCGCCGGTGCCCATGCTGCTGCCGCTGCCACCAGCCATGGCGAGGATGGCCGGCGTCACTGCCGCGACGTCTGCGATCGGTTCGGCGTTCGCATCGCTGCGCGGATTGGACGAATAGAGTCCATCGATATCGCTCGCGATCAGCAGCAGATCCGCATCGACCAACGCCGCGACGATCGCGGCGAGGTTGTCGTTGTCGCCGAGCTTGAGTTCGTCCACGGCAACGGTGTCGTTTTCGTTGACGACCGGCAGCGCGCCCAGGGCCAGCAGTTCGCGCAGAGTCGCGCGCGCGTTCAGATAGCGCCGCCGGTTGCGCAGGTCGTCGTGGGTCAGCAGCACCTGCGCGACGGGTCGGTCGAAAAAGCGCTGCCACAACGCGACCACGGTGGTCTGGCCGATCGCGGCCAATGCCTGGCGCGCCGCGAGTCCATGCGCGGCCTCGGGCTGATGGCGCACCAGCGCGCGACCCGCGGCGACCGCGCCGGAAGACACCAGCACGACTTCGCGGCCGGCACGATGGCTCGCGGCGATGAACTCGGCCAGCCCCAGCACGTGGCGCGTGCTCAGGCCGCCGCCGTTCGCCGCGAGCAGGCTGCTGCCGACCTTGAGTACGGCGCGGCGCCAGCGTGGCAGATCCTGTTCGGCGTGGCGCCGCAGGCTCATGCCGACCCGGCCAGCGCGGCCCAGCGCGCTTCGAGCTCATCCAGACGCAGATCGGCCGCGCCGCCCGGCGAGACGCGCGCGGCGAGACTCGCCTCGGGGCTGCGCCCGTCGCCCGCGCTCGCCGCGGTTTCGGCGGCACGGCGGTAGGCTTCGCGGAACGGCACGCCGGAGACGGCCTGCTCGATCGCGACGTCGGTCGCGTACATCGCCGGCTCGATCGCCGCGGCCAGTTTCGGCGCGTTCCATTCCAGCGCCCGCAGCAGGTCCGGCAGCAGTGCGAGCGCGGCAAGGCCGCGGCCGAAGCCATGAATCATCGAGCCCTTGCTGAACTGCAGATCGCGCTGATAGCCCGAGGGCAGCGAAAGCAACTGTTCCACTTCGCAACGCGCCGCAGCGACCGCGGCATAGCTCGCACGCATCAGCTCAACCACGTCCGGATTGCGCTTGTTCGGCATGATCGACGAACCCGTGGTATACGCCGCCGGCAACTGCACGAAGCCGTATTCGCTGGTCGTGAACAGGCTCAGGTCCCAGGCCAGGCGGCGCAGGTCGAGCAGGGCCGAGGCCAGCGCGTCCAACCCGGCCAGCTCGAACTTGCCGCGCGACAGCTGCGCGTAGATCGGCGAAATCTGCAGGCGCGCGAAGCCCAGTCGTTGCGTCGTGAAATCGCGATCCAGCGGCAGGTTCACGCCGTAGCCGGCCGCCGTGCCCAGCGGGTTCGCATCGATCAGCGCGAGCGTGTCCTGCGCGCGGCGCGCATCGTCGATGAAGGCTTCGGCAAAGCCTGCAAACCACATCGCCGTGGACGAGACCACGGCACGCTGCAGGTGCGTATAGCCCGGCATCGGCAGACTCTCGCCGCCGGCCCGGTCCAGGCAGACGCGTGCCGCGGCCGTGCAGTGCGCGATCAGTTCGGCCAGCTGCGCCTTGAGCCACAGACGCGAGGCGACGAGCACCTGGTCGTTGCGGCTGCGCCCGGTGTGCACCTTGCGGCCGGTGTCGCCGAGACGCTCGGTCAGGCGCGCCTCGATCGCCGAATGACCGTCCTCGAAGCGCTCGTCGAGCACGAAGCGGCCCGCGGCAAAGTCCTGCGCGAGCAGATCGAGTTCGCGCAGCAGATCGTCGCAGCTCGCCTGGTCGAGCAGACCGATGCGGGCCAGTCCTTCGACATGCGCCTTGCTCGCCTGCACGTCGTGCGCGAACAGCTCACGGTCGAGCAGCACGTCGTCGCCAGCCAGGAAACGCATGATGCGCGGATCGACCTCGACGCCTTCCTTCTGCCAGAGCAGGCCACTCATGCGCGTTCTCCGTCGGTCAGCGGGATGCCAGCGAGTTCGTCGAACCCCAGCGCCGTGTTGAGGTTCTGCAGCGCCTGCGTCGCGGCGCCCTTGAGCAGGTTGTCCAGCGTCGCGACGACAACGACGCGCTTGCCGCCCGGCGCGAGCGCGAAGGCACCGATCTCGCAATGATGGCGGCCGGCGATGCAGCTGACCCAGGGTGGGTCGTCGACGAGGCGGATCAGCGCTTCGCCGGTGTAGCCGCGCGCATAGCGCTCACGGATCGCGTCGCGTGTCGTCGGCTGCCGCAGCCACAGATTCGCCGTCAGCGTGATGCCGCGGAAATGCGGCGCTACATGCGGCATGAATTCGACCGGCAGGCCGAGTTGCTCACTGACTTCGCGCTCGTGCACATGGCCGGTCAACGCGTAAGGCATGAGATTGTCGCGCAGCTTGTCGAGGTCGTTCTTGTCCGACGGCGTCGTACCGGCGCCCGAATAGCCCGACACGCCGAAGCAGGCGGGCGGCGCCGCGAGATCGTCGACCAGCGGCGCGAGCGCCAGCTGCATCGCAGTCGCGTAGCAGCCCGGATTGCTGATGCGCTTGTGTCCCGAATAGCGCGTACGCGTCAGTTCGGGAAGGCCGTAGTACCACTGCCGGTCGAAGCGATAGTCTGCTGACAGATCGACAACGATGCGTGACGGCGCCGCTGCGTCGATCGCCGCCACGTAGGGCGCGGCCTTGCCGTTGGGCAGCGCCAGCACGACCGCATCGACGTCCTGTTGCGCGGTCACCGCGGCGTCGAGATTGACGTAGCGCAGGTCGCTGGCGTGACCCGGAACGCTGTCGGCCACGCGCTGGCCCTCGAGTTCACGCGAGGACACGAACGCCAGCTCCAGTCCCGGATGCGCCGCGATCAGACGGATGAGTTCGGCGCCCGTATGCCCGCGCGCGCCGATGATGCCTACGCTCTTCATGCCGTTCTCCTCAGCCGAGCAAGGTCGCGGGCCGGCTGCGGCAATGTTCCACGCAGCGCTCGATCGTGGCGAAATCCGCCACGCCGTACCAGAACACTTTCCATTTTTCCTGTTTGTAGCAGCCGTCGGATTCGGCGTAGTAGAACGGATTGACGAGGTTGCCGTGGCGCGAGCGCCAGAACAGCCGCGGATTCTCCTCGCGCATGACCTGCCAGACGGCACGGCCAAGCCCTTCGCCCTGGGCTTCGTCGAGCACGGCGAACTTGTCAAGGTAGGTCAGTCCTGCGGCGACGGTCAGTATCACCGCGGCGCGGTAGTTCTCGCTGACGTAGATGCGGAACGGCGTCGTGCGCTCGAAATAGTCGTCGACCAGGGTACGGCCGAAGCTCGATTCGATCAGGCCGCGCATTCGCGTCAGGTCGATGCCGTCCCACGACGTGAGGCGCAGCACTTTCTCGCCGCGCCGGATCAGGGTGCCCGAACCCTTGTGCGTGAACAGCTCCTTGGCCAGCTCCGCCGGCCGCGTGATCGACACCGACGAAGCCAGCGGCAGATTGTCGAGCAGATCGCGGATCTGTTCGATCTTCAGCCGCATGCCGCCGTTGATCCAGGGCTGCGTCATCAGGTGATCGTATTCGGTCGACAGGTTGATCGAGTCGATGACCTTGCCGTCACCGTCGAGCAGGCCGCCGGTGCCGGTCAGGAAGATGATCTTGTAGGGCTGCAGCACCTGCACCAGTTCGTTTGCGGCGAAGTCGGCATTGATGTTGAGGATCTGCCCGCCCGCGGTTTCGCCGAGGCTCGCGATGACGGGGATCGAGCCCGCGTTCAGGCTGGCCTCGATGGGTGCGAGATTGACGCCCTGCACTTCGCCAACAAGACCCAGGCGTTCCTGGTCGAGAAAGCGCGCATCGAACACGCCGCCAACGACGGAAGTCGCCCGCACGTCGAGCGTCTGCAGTGATTCAACGAGGCGCAGATTCTCGGTCTGCATCACACGGCGCACGATGGCCAGCGCCTCGGGCGAGGTCACGCGCAAGCCGTCGACCGTCTGCTTGACGATGCCGGCGGTGGCCAGCTGTTCGTCGAGCTGTGGACCTGCACCGTGCACGACGATCGGCGTCAGGCCGACCTGCTGCAGGAACGCCAGCGACGACGTCAGTGCGTCGAGGTCATCGCGCAGCACCGCACCGCCGACCTTGACGACCGCAAAGCGCTTCGCGTCGATCTGCGAGAAACGCTTGAGGTATTGATGGATTTCCTTCGCACTGGCCATGCTCGACAGCAGTCGCACGATGGTCTGGCGGACATCCTTAGTGGCGGCCATGGTCGATGATCCGTACGTAGCTTTCGGCTACCTGTTGCAGTTGATCCAGGGCGACCCATTCGTCGGCGCTGTGCGCCTGCGCGATGTCGCCGGGGCCGTACACCAAGCTCGTGAAACCCGCCGCCGAAAACAATGCAGCCTCGGTCCAGAAATCGACCGCGTTGCCGATCGGCAGATCCAGTTCCTCGGCCACGTCGCGCGCAGCCAGGCGGCGTGTCTCCGCCGCAGCGGTATCGCCGGCCGGCAGCGAGGCACCGAAGAAGGTCTGCTCCAGTTCCGCCGGCAGCGTCGGGCCCAGCATGCGAAAGGTTTCGATGAGCTCGTCCGTCGACATGGTCGGCAACGGACGGAAGCCGAAGCGCACCTCGCACGAGGGCGCAATCACGTTGGCCTTGATACCGCCCTCGACGCGGCCGATGTTGAAGCGCAGGCCGGTCAATCCGCCGAAGCGATGATGGGCCAGCGATTCGACATGGTTCAGCGCGCGCTCGCCCCAGCGCAGCGCCTGATGCACGGCACTGTCCGTGGCTGCACTGGCTCCCGAGGCATGACCGGCCCGGCCGGCAAAACGCATCCGGACCGAGCTGATGCCGCGATGCGCGAGCACCGCTTGGGCCTTGGTCGGTTCGGCCACGAGCACGGCATCGAATTCGCGCGGTTCCGCAAGGAATCCCGCGATGCAGCGGGCGTCGTTGGCTTCCTCGTCGGAGGAAAAAAGGAACGCGCAGTCGCCGTCGCTGGCGCGCGCAGCAGCGACCATCGCCGCCGCCGCGCCCTTGATGTCGCAGGCCCCCATGCCGATGGCGCGATCGTCGGTGACCAGAAGCTCGAACGGATCACGCGTCCAGGTCGGCGTCGCAGGCACGGTATCCAGATGCACATTGATCAGAAAGCGCGGCTTTCCGCGAACCGAGTACAGGCTCACAGCGCCGGCGCCGAAATCGGTGACCCGATGACGAAATCCAGGCAGTTGCGACTGCAGATAGTCGAAGATGCCGCCGGTGCCGATCGCGCGCGGCGGATTCTGCGTGTCGTAAGAGACCAACTCGCGGAGATGGATCAGGCAATAGTCGAGCAGAGCGTTACCGGTGCTCACTGTCGGTTGACCTCGGCCCAGAGGGTGGAACTCATCCCATAGAGACGGATGAATCCCTCGGCCTCGGCGACACCCCAGTCGGCCGATTGCGCATACGTCGCGCCCTTGGCGCTGAGGATATGCGGCGATGCGATCGCCACCGCATGCACCGTGCCGCCGTGGGTTTCCAGCGTCACCTCGCCGTTGACGCAGCGCTGGCTGGAGGCCAGAAAGGCCTCGAGGTCGGTCTTGAGCGGGTCGTGATAGAAGCCTTCGTAGACGAGTTCCACCCAGCGCCGCGCGACCTCGGGCTTGAAGCGGTTCTGATGCCGCGACAACACCGCTTCTTCCAGCGCACGGTGCGCGCCGAGCAGCGCGGTCAGGCCGGGCGCTTCGAAGATGATGCGGCCCTTGAGGCCGATCGTGGTGTCGCCGGTATAGATGCCGCGTCCGACGCCGTAAGGCGCGAGCGCCGCATTGAGCCGGGCCAGGATGAGGTGTCCCGCCATTCGCTCACCGTTGAGCGCCACCGCTTCGCCGTGCTCGAAGGAAACCGTGATGCGCAACGCCTGCGCCGGCCACTCGGCGCGCGGCGCGCACCAGCCGCGCGCGCCCTCACCGGGCGCCTCCCACCGGTCTATCTCGCCGCCCGACATGGTCAGTCCTAGCAGGTTCTCGTTGATCGTGTAGCTCTTCTGCTTGGCCTTCACCTCGAAGCCACGCTGTTCGAGATAGCGCTGCTCGTAGGCTCGGACTTCCTTGTGCTCGCGCTGGATCTCGCGGATCGGCGCGAGGATTTCGTAGTCGCCCAGCGCCTTGACCGCGAGATCGAAGCGCACCTGGTCGTGACCCATGCCGGTGCAGCCGTGGGCGACGAGGCGCGTACCCAGTTCCTCGCAGCGGCGTAGCGCGGCCTCGACGATGAGATAGCGGTCGGATACGAGCAGGGGATACTGGCCCTGATAGCCTTCGCCGGCCCAGATGAACGGCTTGACGAAACCAGACCAGATCGCCGGACCGCCGTCGACGGTCACATGGCTCGCGGCGCCAAGTTCGGCTGCGCGCGCCTCGATGTAGGCGCGCTCCTGCGCGTCCACACCGCCAGTGTCGGCGAACACGGTATGCACGGCATAGCCGCGCTCCTGCAGATAGGGAATGCAGAAACTGGTATCGAGTCCGCCGGAAAATGCGAGGACGACGTCCTTGGCGGTTGCTCTGTTCGAATCGGTCATGAGTGTGTTCCAGGATAGGACGAAGGACAACGTGATCGGTCAGCGTGCCTGGCTCAGCAAGGCAGTCATGACGGCTTTCTGTACATGCAGGCGGTTTTCCGCTTCCTCGATCGCGATGCAGGCAGGCGAATCCATCACCGCGTCGGTGGCCTTGACGTTGCGCCGCAGCGGCAGGCAATGACTGAACACGCCGTTGTGGGTCAGCGCCATCTTGGCTTCGTCGACGATGAAGTGACGATGCGCCTCGCGCACCGGCTTTTCCTGCTCCCAATTGCCAAAGAACGGCAGCGCGCCCCAGCTCTTGGCGTACACCGCATCGGCACCGCGATAGCTCGCCTCCACGTCGTGACTGATCTGCAGTGAACCGCCGTTTTCCATCGCGTTCTGGCGAGCAAGATCCATGTAGCGTGCATCGAGTACGTAGTCCGGCGTCGGACACAGCAAGGTAACGTCCATCCCGAACCGCGTCGCGATCAGCAGCGCCGAGTTGGCGACCGCGGTATTCAGCGGCTTGGGGTGATAGGTCCAGGTCAGCACGTATTTCTTGCGATCCAGGTTGCCGAAGTGCTGCTGCAACGCGAGGATATGGGCCAGTTCCTGGCACGGATGCGTGATGGTCTCGAGATTGATCACCGGCACGGTCGAGTACTGCGCGAACGCGTTCAGCACCAGATCCTGGCGGTCGACTTCCCACTGCTGAAACTTCGGAAAAGCACGTACGCCGATCAGGTCGACGTAGCGCGAGAGCACTCGTGCGACTTCGGCGATGTGCTCCTCGGTATCGCCCTCCATGACGGCGCGCGGCGCGAACTCGATCGGCCACGCGGCCTTGCCCGGTTCCAGCACGACGGCATGACCGCCGAGCTGGAACGCGCCGAGTTCGAAGCTCGTGCGCGTACGCATGGACGGGTTGAAGAACAGCAGCGCGATGGATTTGCCGGCCATCTGCTGGCCGAGCCGGCTCTGCTTGAAGTGCGCCGCCTGCGCGAGCAGCTCCTCAAGTTCGGCCCGTGACCAGTCGTTGGTGTTCAGGAAATGGCGCAGAGTCATCGAAGTCCTCGGAAGTGACAGGATTGCCTGGCCGCCGGGTTCGATGGTCGAACATGAAAAAACCCGGCGCAGGGGCCGGGTTTTCGTCGAAACACATTAAAGCTGTGCGACAACCTACCCGGCAGATATGTACGGGAACGGTCGGCGCGCACGCGAAGTCATGCCGGCGGCCATGCGGGCGCTGGTCAGGATATCGGCGTCGGAATAGGCGTGGCTCATGGGTCCGGCGATCATGGCATGGAAGATTTGTGTGGCGCAACAATACGAAAGCATAAGAGCCGGCGGTTACCGGCGCTGTGAAGATCGGCGACCGTCTGCCTCAGTCGGCCGGGCTGACGCTGACGCGGACGCGCATGCGTTCACCGGGATCGTAGTTGAGGCGCGACATGTAGGTTTCGCCGCGATAGCGGTACTCGACGTCGTAACCGTTGATGCGGCGTTCTTCGTAACCGCCGTCGACCTCGCGGCAATGACGTTCACTGGCGACGTAGGTTTCGTCATCGCGCCGGGCCGCGTTGTTGGCGATGGCACCGCCGGCAACGGCACCGGCAATCGTCGCCGCCTTGCGTCCGTCGCCCTTGCCGACCTGATTGCCGAGCGCACCGCCGATGATCGCACCGAGCACGGTCGCGCCGGTGTTGTTACCGCGTCGGTCCTCCCGGCGCGTCACGTCGCTGTCATAGCATTCGCGCTCGGGCCGGCTCACGCGTTCGTAGGTATAGATGGGATCGACGCGAACCACGTCGGCCCATGCAAAATGAACGCCTTCGTCGCCAGAATCGCGACGCTCACCCTGAGCGTGGGCGACTGGAAGCAGGAAAAACGACAAGGCTGCACACGACACGAAAAACCGACCAGACATTACGCATCTCCGAAAAGCTGGCTAAGCGCGCGAATCGAAGGGATCGACCACACTTGCGCCGTCGCGGATATCGACCCGACTGCGCGCTTCTCCATAGGCTTGATGAGAATTTAACCTTATCTGGCTGAATCGGCGATAAGGCAAGCACTGTCGGCGATGTACTCGCTACGCAACTGAACGGACAGGCTCTCGGCTTCGGATACCGCAAGGCACGATGCGTCGGTCGATTCCGATTCGCGAGGGGCAACCAGCCCGGCACTTCGCGAGTCCAAGGCACAGTTGCTCGTGCCTGCCTCGCCCTGTCCCGTGCCGGAGGAATCGCCTGCTACACTTTGTCGTTCATCAAGGCGCCATTGTATGAATCTTCGTCTCCACAACAGCTTGACCCGCCGCACCGAGGACTTCGTTCCGCAGGACCCGAACCGGGTGACCTTGTATGTCTGCGGACCGACCGTCTACAACTATGTGCACATCGGCAATGCGCGGCCACCCGTCGTCTTCGCGCTGCTCGCACGGCTGCTGCGCCGGCATTTTTCCGGCGTGGTCTACGCCCGGAACATCACCGACGTCGACGACAAGATCAATGAAGCGGCGCGCCAGAGCGGCCTGCCGATCAGCGGGATCACCGAGCGGTTTGCCGCCGCCTACCGCGACGACATGAGCAAGCTCGGCGTGGATCCGCCCGACGTCGAGCCGCACGCGACGACCCACATCCCGCAGATCATCGCGATGTGCGAGCGCCTGATCGCGAGCGGCCACGCCTATGTTGCCGAACATCATGTGCTGTTCGACGTGACGAGCTATGCGGACTACGGACACCTCTCGGGGCGGTCGGTCGACGACATGGTCGCCGGCGCCCGCGTCGAGGTCGCCCCCTACAAGAAGAATCCAGCCGATTTCGTGCTGTGGAAGCCGTCGAGCAGCGATCTGCCGGGCTGGGACAGTCCCTGGGGACGCGGTCGTCCGGGCTGGCATATCGAGTGCTCGGCCATGAGCGAAACCCACCTGGGCGAAACCATCGACATCCATGCGGGCGGTGTCGACCTGCTGTTTCCGCATCATGAAAACGAGGTTGCACAAAGTACCTGCGCCCATGGCGGCAAGCCGTTCGCACGCTACTGGCTGCATAACGGCATGCTGACGCTGGAAGGCCGCAAGATGTCCAAGTCGGTCGGCAACACGCAGGTGCTGCATGAACTGCTGGAGATCTACCCGCCCGAAGTGCTGCGTTTCGTATTGTTGAAAGCGCACTACCGGCAGCCGCTGGACTGGTCCGATGCGGCCCTGCGCCAGGCGCGCGCGACACTCGACGGATGGTATGGCGTGTTGCGCGACCTCACCGACGTAGAGGTGGCGGACGCCGACGTACCAACGGAATTCGAGGCTGCGCTGCTGGACGATCTCAACACGCCGGACGCGTTCGCGATCCTGGCCGGTCTGGCCGACGCGGCCCGCCGCAGCGCGGGCACGGCCGACGCGACAGACGCCAAGAGCCGCCTGCTCGCCGCCGCGGCGCTGGTCGGACTGTTGCAGCAGGATTGCGAGTCCTGGTTCAAGCAGGTGCCGGCGGGCGCGGAAGTCGACGCTGCGCGTGTCGATGCCCTGATCGCCGAGCGCAATGCGGCGCGTGCCGCGCGCGACTACGCCCGTGCTGATCAGATCCGCGCCGAACTTGCATCCATGAACGTCACGATCGAAGACGGTGCCCAGGGTACGCGCTGGCGTGTAGGTGCATGAACGACGAAACCGGCACAACGGCCGCCGAGGCGGCGCAGGATGCGATCATCGACGAGTTCGCGTTCTTTGGCGACTGGACCGAGCGCTATCAGTATCTGATCGATCTCGGGCGCAAGCTCGCGCCGTTCCCGGACGATTGGAAGACCGAGGCCAACAAGGTCCATGGCTGCCAGTCGCAGGTATGGCTCGTAGCCTCGGGCAATGCAGCTTGCCTGCAGTTCGCCGCGAGCAGCGACTCGTCGATCGTGACCGGATTGATTGCACTGCTGCTGCGCGTGTACTCGGGACGGTCAGCCGAGGCCATCCTTGCGACCGAACCGCGCTTCGTCGATTCGATAGGCCTGGCCAAGCACCTGTCTCCGACGCGTTCGAATGGACTGGCGGCGATGCTGCAGAAGATCAAGCAATACGCACACGCGACGTCCGCGGGCTGAGCCGCCCGCGCAGGACTTCCGGCACCGCATGAACAAGCCCCGCGAAGCGGGGCGTTGTCATTGCACCGTTGCTCCTCAGTCGCCCATCTGGCGCTGACGGTGTTCCCAGCGCTCCTGAGCGTCGAGACAAAGCGTCGCGATGGGACGCGCCTCCAGACGCTCCAGGCCGATGTCCTCGTCGGTCTCTTCGCAGTAGCCGTACCGGCCTTCTTCAATGCGCTTGAGCGCCTTGTCGATCTTCGCGATGAGCTTGCGATAGCGATCACGGGTACGCAACTCCAGCGAATTCTCCGTCTCGCGGGTTGCGCGTTCGGCTTCGTCGCCGATGTCGCGGACTTCTTCGCGCAGGTTGTCGATAGTCTGCTTGGACTCCTCGACAAGCTGATCGCGCCAGTCGCGCAGCTTGTTGCGGAAGAAGGCCAAGTGCATCGGACTCATGTATTCCTCGTCCGAGGACGGGCGATAGCCTGCAGGCAGATCGATAGTCGTCGTAGCCGCCAGTGCATAGCGGCCGCCTTCCATCGTGATGCCGGCTTCGGATGCGTTCGGCGTGATGACGCCTTTGCGCGAATTCTTTTTGTTTTCTTCTGTGATCACTTGCTTCGTCGGTTTGCTTATGGGGGCTGGTGTCGCGACCGGCGCGGCTGCAGGCATCGTCGGCGGCACGGCCTTGGCGGCCGGTGCAGACTTCGCCGTTGCAGGAGCGGCGGATGGAATCATATTTGACGCGTGTTTCACCTTCACGCTGGCCGGTGCCGCAGCTGGTTTTGCCTTACTCATCGGCGGTGGTGCCGGCCTGCTCTTCACCGAGGCCTCGGCGGCCGCCTTGGGCTTGCCGACGGCTTTCGCAGCAGGTTTGGCCGCCTTGGGGACGGGTTTTGCCGCCTTCGCTGGCTTGGCCGCAGGCTTCGTCGCCTTCTTCACCGGCGGACCCGCTTTCGCGACCACCTTCTTGGTCGTGCTCGACGTCTTCTTCACCGCCTTGGCGCTCGCGGTGGCCTTCCCTTTGGCTACGACTTTCTTTGCCGTACTAAGCGTGCTTTTCGCCATTTCCGTTCACCGTTGTGGCTAGGCGGCGGCGTGTTATAGCCTAAGTCCCCAGCACCGGCAACCGCCGGAAAACTGCGCTCGCGCGCATCGCCAAGTCCTGCGGCTCTCGCCTCCGTGTCCCGGCTAATACTCTATTTGCTTGGCCTGTACAAGCGTTTGCTGAGCCCCATGTTCGGCTCACGCTGTCGCTATCATCCCAGTTGCTCGCACTATGCGCGCATTGCTGTCGCGCGCCATGGCGCCCTGCGCGGCAGTCTTCTGGCGTCCTGGCGTCTGCTGCGCTGCAATCCACTCAGCCCCGGCGGCTTCGACTACGTGCCGATTCAGTTCACCTTCCGGCGCCAGACGTCGGACAAATCCGAAGGAAATGGACCATGAAGAACTGGTTGATCCGTAATGCCGAGCTGGTCAACGAAGGGACCCGCCGCATGGCCGACGTGCGCCTCCGCAACGGTCGGATCGAGACGATTGCCGACGGCCTCCTTGCGCGCACCGACGAATCGGTAGTCGACGCGACTGGCCTGTGGTTGCTGCCCGGTATGATCGACGACCAGGTCCATTTCCGCGAACCGGGACTGGAACACAAAGCTGATTTCGCAACAGAGTCGCGCGCGGCCGTCGCCGGCGGCATCACCAGCTACATGGAGATGCCGAATTCCAAGCCGACCACGACGACGCTGGATGCACTTGAGGACAAGTACGCGCGCGCCGCGGCGAAGTCCCTGGCCAATCATGCCTTTTATCTCGGCGCGACCAACGACAACCTCGACGTGATCCGCTCGCTGGATCCGCGTTCCGCCTGCGGCATCAAGATCTTCATGGGCGCCTCGACCGGCAACATGCTGGTAGACAACCCCGACACGCTGGATGCGATCTTCCGCGAAGCGCCGACCATCGTTGTGACCCACTGCGAGGACACGCCTACGATCGACGCGAATCTCGCGCGCGAGCGCGAGCGCTACGGCAATGCGATACCCATCGAACGGCACCCGTACATCCGTTCCCGCGAGGCCTGCCTGAAGTCCTCGCGCCTCGCAGTGGAGCTGGCTCGCCGCCATGGCACGCGCTTGCACATCCTGCACATCACGACAGCCGATGAACTCGCGCTGTTCAGCCCGGGGCCGCTGCGCGGCAAGCGCATCACCGCCGAAACCTGCGTACATTTCCTGCAGTTTGCGGAAAGCGACTACGTGACGCTCGGCAACCAGATCAAATGCAACCCGGCGATCAAGAGCGAGAGCGATCGCCAGGCCATCGTGGCCGCGCTGCGCGATGGCCGCATCGACGTGCTGGCCACCGACCATGCACCGCACACCATTGAGGAAAAGGCCCTGCCCTACGAACAGGCGCCGTCGGGGCTGCCGCTGGTGCAGTTCGCGCTGCAATGCGCGCTCGAACAGGTCTTCGACGGCGCGATTCCGCTGGAGCGCATCGTCGAGAGCGTGACCCACGCGCCGGCCGAGCTGTTCCAGGTAAAAGGTCGCGGCTACCTGCGCGAAGGCTATTTCGCCGACCTGGTATTGGTCGACCCGCGCAAGCCGCACACGGTCAGACGCGAAGAAGTGCTGTCGCGCTGCGGCTGGTCGCCGTTCGAAGGCCATACCTTCCGCTCCAGCATCATTTCGACCTGGGTCAACGGCGAACAGGCGTGGGACGGAGAACGCGTCAACGAGCAGGTGCGCGGCATGCGTCTGGAATTCGATCGATGAGCGAGCGCAGCACCTGTACATGCGCCACCGCCCTGCTCTGCCTGTTGCTGATCGGCGGTACATCAGCCGCCGCCGCATCCACACCGCTGCCCCACGATGCTCAGCAGGGCCAGCTGATCGCCGCGACGACCGCACCCGGCAGCATCGTCCATCTCGGTGAACGCGAAGTGCGCGTTGGTGCCGACGGCCATTTCGTATTCGGCATCGAACGCGACGCCCCGCCAGAGTTGACGATCACTATCCGGCGCACGAACGGCAAGACCGAGCAGCATCGCATCGCCGTCGTCCAACGTGACTACAGGATCGAGCGCGTCGACGGCCTGCCCCAGCATACGGTCACGCCGGACCCCGAACTCGCCAAGCGCATCGCCGAGGAACAGGCCCGTGTGGCCGCCGCGCGCAAGCGCGACGACGACCGCAACGACTACCTCTCAGGCTTCGTGCGCCCGGCCCAGGGTCGCATCAGCGGCGTCTACGGTAGTCAGCGCATCGACAACGGCGTGCCGAAATCACCGCACTACGGTCTCGATATTGCGGTGCCGACCGGCACGCCGGTCAAGGCGCCTGCCAACGGCGTCGTATCGTTCGTCGCGACCAACCTCGTACTGACCGGCGGCACCGTGCTGATCGACCACGGTCGCGGTCTGACCAGTTCTTTCCTGCACCTGAGCCGCGTCGACGTGAATGTCGGTGACCGCGTGAAACAGGGCGAGGTCTTCGCCGCGGCCGGCGCCACCGGACGTGCCAGCGGGCCGCATGTGCACTGGGGCTTCAACTGGTTCGACGTGCGGCTCGACCCGGCACTGTTGCCGGGGCGCTAGCCATTCCAACCCGGGCTCGGCCCGACAACGCGGGCTGGAATCGGGTCGCCAACGATACTCACCTGTCCACGACGGCACGCCCACCAACACGCCCAAAGAGAAGGCCCCGCATCGCTGCGGGGCCTCCGGTTGCACACCAGCCGAGTCCCGATCAGAACGTCTGGTGGTAGCGAACGTAGTAGAACCGGCCGATATCGAAGCCACCGTAATACGGGGCGCTCGACGAGCTGGGGTTCGAATAGTTCAGTCCGGCCTGATGATCAAACACATTGTTCGCACCAAGCGCGATCGTCGCCTTCCACGGCGCCTTCCAGCGCACCTGGAGGTCGTGGAAGGTGTTCGCGCCGACCCGGTTGATTGCGCGGCTGTTTGCCGGGTTGGCCGCGATGTAGCCCGGATTGCTGCATTCTTCCGGGAACGTCACCGAGCTCAGACAGGTTTCCTTCGAGCTGGAGAAATATCGCGTGTTCCAGCTTGCGCCAAAATCGCCCAGATCCCAGCCCACTGAAAGGTTGGAACGCAGGCGGAAGTTGATGCCGGCCGTGCCAGCGAACGAGTTGGTGAGGTTCGGCTTCGCGGCTGGATCGTTAGTCGACTTGAACTCGAGGTTGCTGACGTACGTGTTCTGCCAGTTCGCGGTGAAATTGCCCCAGTCCGTCGCCAGGCGATAAGACAGGTCGAAGTCGAATCCTTCGGTTTCCACGTAGCCCGCGTTTCGAGTGCCGAAAGCGAGCGTGTTGACATAGCCGAGAGTCGGGTCACGCGTGAAGCCGACGCAGCGCGACGCATTGCCGTCGACGTAACAATCATTGAGCTTCTGTGTGGGGCTATCCGCAACGATGGTTTCGTCGACGCGGATCTTCCACCAGTCCAGGCTCATGTTGAGACCTTCGGAGAATGGCGGGCTCCACACCACGCCCAAGGTGCTGGATCGCGACTCTTCTGGCAGCAGCAGCGGGTTGGCACCCGAGGTGAAGGCGACCGGCGTCTGTGCGTTCGCTGTCGTCGTGGGCACGAAACCCTGCTGCAGCTGGCGGAAGGTGTCGGCGTTTGCGATATCCGCCGCACAACGGGCACGCACGGTCGGATTGTTGCGCGAGGCGCCGTACAACGTGTCGCAGGGATCGGTATAGAAGCTGAAGGTCTGCGAACCGCCGCCGTACAGGTCGGCAATGGTCGGTGCGCGGAAGCCGTCTGCGCGCGTGCCACGGAACAGCAGTTGGTCGATGGGTTTCCAGGTGAAGCCGAACTTGTTGTTGGTCGTGCTGCCGAAGGTGTCGTAGTCGGAACGGCGCGAAGCGACGCTGAGGCTCAGATCCTTTGCGAACGCGACGTCGCGCAGGATCGGCACGAAGATTTCGGCGTAGAGCTCGTCAACCTTGTAGCCGCCGTTGGTCGGACCGCCGGCAAGATTGGTCGAGGCAGCCGTCTGCGACAGCGGGTCGGGCACGAACTCGCCAGACTCGGCACGGTGTTCCGCGCCTACGGCGAACGACAGGTCGCCGGCCGGCAACGTGACGATCGGGCCGGTCAGGTTGGCCGAGTAGACCTTGGTTTCGGTCATGCCGGTCGCGTGCTCTTCCTGGAACAGGTAGTTGGTCAGTTCCTGATTGTTGGTCAGTCCGCCGTCGCCCACGCGCCCGAACGGCAGGAACGGGTTCCACGGAACGCAATTCGCGAACGGGATCGGTGCGGCAGCAGTACCGCACTGCACGCGACCCTGGGCATTGAGGAAGGACGGGCCGACCGACTGGGCGACGCGTATGGTGTTGAGGTTGCCGTAGGTCGACTGCAGCAGCTTGTTCTGGGTGTACAGATAGCTCACGTCCCAGTCGAAAGTGCGATCAGCCAGATCGAATGAACCCTCGAGGCCCAGCGTAGAGCGGAAGGTCTGCAGGCTGCTCTCAGTGACACGCGGGATTTCCCAGGTACGGCGCTGGTAGCTGACGGCTACCGGCGTTGCGGCGCCGTGGAAACTGCCCAACGGGTTGTAGTAGCTATCGCGCGACATCGTCGTCCCGGCGAACGACGCGCTCTGGAACGGATAGCCGGCAACCTGGCGCACGGCGTCGCGATCGCTGTACAGCACATTGCCGCGGAAACGCAGCGTATCGGTGAACTGGTATGTGCCGTCGACGAAAATGTTCTTCGTCGTAAGCGGCGTACGCAGGTCAGTCTGCAGGTTGGTATTGCTCACGTCTCCGTTCGGCGCGGAAGCGTTGGTCGGATGATAGTTCGTGATGTCGTACGGGTTGCCGCCCCGATCCAGGGTCAGGTTGCCGCCGTTGGCGGCGGTACGCACCAGCACACCCCACTGGCTGACCGTAGTCCAGCCCAGGAACGGATGGTACTGGCCGCGCGGATAGGCCGAGAACTCGCGGTCGGCGCCGTTGACCACCTTCTCGTCGCTGTATTCGGCGGTGACGACCACCGATCCTTTGTCGCCCTTGTAGCCCAGCGTCGCGTCGTAGCGCACGATGTCGCCGTCACCTTCGCCAAACTGACCCCAATAGGCGTTGGCTTCCATGCCTTCGTAATTGGTGCGCGTGATGAAATTGACGACACCGCCGATCGCATCGGAGCCGTAGATCGACGAGGCACCGTCCTTCAGCACTTCGATCGACTGGATGATCGCCGTCGGGATCGTGGTCACGTCCTGCAGGCCGTTGGTGTTGATGCCCAGGCGCTTGCCGTTGACGAGAATCAGAGTGCGCGCCGCACCGAGGTTGCGCAGGCTGATGAACGAACCGCCCGGCGATTCACCCGCCGAGAGTGGCTGCGCGCGGCTGATCGCCGGCGAGCCGGTCGCGGAAACGTTCTGCAGGATGTCGGAAACCGACTGGAAACCCTGGCGTTCGATCTCGGCACGGTCGATGACGAGAACGGGCTGGGCGGTTTCGAGGTCGACCTTGCGGATGCGCGAACCGGTGACTTCGATGCGTTCGAGCTGGGCGGCTTCCTCGCCCGCTGCCGGCGCCTGGGCGAATGCCAGCACGGGAGCAAGACCGACGATTCCGGCACCGCCGGCGATCAGGGCGTGACGAACCGCCCAGGACAATACATTGTGGCGACGTGACATTTATATACTCCTACTCGAGAGGTGTGCTCTACGGCGGATCAAATCCAACCGGTCCCCAATTCACCCAACAGCACGGCGCCGGGATGCGCCGTTCCAGACGAGTGGTACGGATCGTGGCGTAGCTAGAAAACAAAAATCCCCCGTCCAACGAGTATCCGCAAATCGGAATTGTACGAAGGCCGACGTAGTTTGCGCGAGATGCGTTTTGGCCGCAACAGCACGCACAAGCACCACCACTGCAACGACGCTGATGCGCTGCAGCAAAATGGACTTTCGATAGTACCGTCGGTATTTCCCCAATTCCGTCACAGTCCCCTTGTGACGTTGTCCGCGCGGCATGTTGCAAAAGCCAAACGCAGACGTCTCGCTTTCTACTCGACGTTCACAGGTTTTGCAATGCGGCTTTGCAGCAAGCATGCGGGGAAAGCGTGTTTTACCGGTAAGTGACGCTGTGCAGCGTTGCTTGGCCTGCAGGCAGACTTCGCGCGACACACAGAGAACGGATCGCGCACTGTCGGCAACGCAAACGCGCAGCGCCGGCAACTTTGCCGGCGCTGTGCTTGTTTCTGCCAGGTTTTGCGCAGCCCACGCCGCGCGCGATCAGCGTCGGAGCGGCGCGAACGGATCCATTCCGCCGCAGTAGCCGCCGGTAACGCCCTTCGTCGCGACGGCGACGGCGTTGTGCGGGTGCAGGCTTTCGTAGTGCGAGGCGCGCACCCAGAAGTCGACGATGCGTTCGTCCGCGGCCAGCGCATGCTGCACCCGGCGCGCGGCGTCCTCGCAGAACATCAGGTTCTCGCCGTTGAGCCGTGCGAAGGCCTGCTCGTCCACGCGCTTGACCGCCGTCTGCACCGGCGTCTGCAGCGCATTCTCGACGCGGTCGATCAGTTCGATGATGGGCAGCTCGAAGCCCTGCACGAGCTTGACGCGGATTTCGGCCGAGCTGCGCTGGCTGTGCGGCGTGGCGCAGATACCTTGCTCGCTGCCCAGCCAGGCCATCACCTGGTCGTAGTCCAGCGGGCGTCCACGTGCGAAATCCTCGCCGAAACGTTCCTGGATGAGCTGACGCGCGAGCGCGGCGGAACACGGGCAAGTGCTCGAATAGATCACCTCATACGCCAGCTCGAGGCTGAATTGTCCGCGCTCCATCAACGCCGTGAGCACGATCGGGTACGACTTCCAGCCGCTGTTGTCGCTGACCAGGGCCGGACGGCGCACCAGATGATCGAACGCAATGCGGATCAGCGCACGATCGGAAAGCTCTGCATGCGAGTCGAGGAAATCCTTGAGGAGGCGACGCAGGGAGCACGGCGTCAGGGGCTCATTCGACAGCGACTTGTCGACATGCAGGTAAAGCCTCGACATATGTATTCCGCGCGCATCAGGCTGGGCCAGATTCACAAACGCGGTCACACGCGCTCCGGACTGCACGGTGCGGCCATCGGCATTGCTGATACTGACGGGCACCTGGATCTCCCCCATGCCGACCCAATCCAGCGCGCCGGCCACATGGGGCTGGGCTTCCTTGGCGATATCGGGCAGGGAACGGACGGTATTCTCAGTGGTACGCATCGGAAATCCTTTGACACTCGCAGCCAGCGAGGCAAGCGCTGGGCAAACAGATCGCGCCGCCGGGGAATAGCTGGGGCGTAAGCGGCTCACGTGGGGTCGAACCATCGGCGCTCAATAGCTTAGCAGGCACGAATCAGTCGCCGCGGCGCAGCTCGCGCCAGGCCAGCCAGGCCGTGTTCCAGGGTGCCCGATCCAGTCGCGACCACAGCACGGAAAACGGGTCCCCCGGCGGTGGCGGCCGCACACGCCAGTGTTCACAACGCCAGCGCAGGCGTGCGAGCCAGCCAGCGCTGGCGCGCAGTGATTCGCCGAGCGCAGCAAGCGCGGTGCCGATCGCGGCCAATTGTTCACGTACGACGGCGTCGCGATCGGAGCCAGGCAGGGTCAGCGCCGCGCGATCCATCTGATGACGCGCCAGCAGTTGCATGGGGATGGCGGACGTATCGTCATTGCCAGCGAGCGGAAGACGCGCCAGCTGGCGCAGCAGATAGGTCAGCGCGCCAAGGCTAGCCTGGGGCGAAATCGCCGCCGATGGCGAACCGAGCAGGCTCGCCCGCAGGCGCTCCACGCCGAGGAACGCCGGTTCGCAGGCGGCCAGCTGGGCCGCAAGATCTGTCGGCGGCGGCGCGTCGTGGCGCCGTACCGCCAACGCCAGCAGCGGCGCTAGCGCGTCGGCGTTCACCGCGGCCGCTGGTCCAGTGCCGAGATGACGCGTCAGCGGATGGCGCGCTTCGCCGGCACCGTAACGCTGCAGCTCCTCGCTCCACCAGTGCAGCTTGCCTACAGCCGCCGTGGCATCGGGCAGATGCAGCGCGGCCTGCAGCAGTTCGTGCGCGATGGCTTCGAACGCGAGCAGTGCCGGGGCCTGCCGTGCGAGCAGCGGACCTGCGACGCGCAGTTCCGGATAGGCCTGCTCGAGCTTGGCGATGAAGCTCGCAACATCTGCGGGCAGCCCGCTCATGCGGCCTGCAGGGCGAGCACGCGCTGCAGCGAGCGCGCCGAGCCGGCGACCCAGTCGGCCGCCCAGGCCTCAGGATCCTCGCCGTCGAGATAACCCCAGGCCGCCGCCACCGTATACAGGCCCGCCGCACGACCGGCTTCGATGTCGCGCAAGTCGTCGCCGACATACGCGCACCGCGCGGGCGCGACGCCGGCGAGTTCACAGGCGCGCAGCACCGGCGCCGGATCGGGCTTCCTGACGCTGAGGCAGTCGCCGCTGACCAGGGCAGCGCAGCGTCGCGACCAGCCGAGGCGCTCCATGAGCGGGCGCGCCAGCCAGCCTGGCTTGTTCGTCACGACGCCCCAACGCGCGCCGCGCGCTTCAATCGCGGCGATCAGATCATCCACGCCGTCGAACGGTCGCGACAAGGCGGCAATGTCGGTCGCGTAGATATCGAGAAATCGCGGCAGCAACTCGTCGTAACGCTGTTCGTCCAGATCCGGCAGCCCGCGCCGCAGCATGGCGCGCCCGCCCTTGGACACGACCGACCGCACAGCCACCGCGTCAGGTGCGGCCTGATCCAGCTCTCGGCACAGGCGCTGCATCGCGGCGACCAGATCCGGCGCCGAATCGACGAGGGTACCGTCCAGGTCGAACAGCACCGCATCGAGATCGCGGTCGAGCAGCCTCATGCGGGCTTGGCCGCACAGACCAGATAGTTGACCGCGACCGAGGACACCAGACGCGCGCGGCGCGTCAGCGGGTTGTATTCGAGGCCGCGCAGGTCTTCGAGCGTGAGGTCCGCCGCGCGCAGCGCGGCCGCCATTTCGCTCGGCTTGATGAACTGCCGGTAGTGATGCGTGCCACGCGGCAGCAGGCGCAGCAGATACTCGGCGCCGACGATGCCGAGTGCAAAAGCCTGCGGTGTGCGGTTCAGGGTGGACGCGAACCAACGCCCCCCCGGCTTGAGCAGGCGCGAGCAAGCCTCGATCACGCTACCCGGATCGGGTACATGTTCGAGCATTTCCATGCAGGTGATCGCATCGAAACTGCCAGGCTGCTGGGCGGCCAGCGCTTCGGCACTGATCTCGCGGTAGTCCACCCTGAGATTCGACTCATATAGATGGAGCCTTGCCACGTCGAGCACGCCGGGGGCGAGATCGATCGCAGTGACCTCAGCGCCTGCGGCGGCCAGCGCTTCGCTGAGCAGGCCACCACCGCAGCCCACATCGAGCACCCGGGCGCCACGCAGACCGACACGGCTGGCCACATAGGCCAGGCGCACAGGGTTGAGATCGTGCAGCGGACGGGATTCGCCGTCGGGGTCCCACCACCGGTTGGCAAGCCGGTCGAATTTGGCGGTTTCGCTGCGATCGACGTTTTCAGTACTTGTATTCATTGGAATTTCTCGCAAATCCGGTAGAGCACCACTCAACCGGCGAGGCGCTGCCGCCATTCGCGCGCCTTGGCCCGCAGGGCCGCCACGTCCAGGTCGACGAGCGTACCGCCGATCAGCTTCGGCGCGCCGGCGATCCAGACATCGCTGACCTGGTGACGGCCGCAGGCGTAGATCAGCTGCGAGACGACATTGAACACCGGCTGCGTTTCCAGCGCATCGAGGCGCACCGCAGCAAGGTCGGCTGCCTTGCCCGGCTCGATCGACCCGACGCGGTCGCCCCAGCCCAGCGCCCGGGCCGAATTCAGCGTCGCCGCGCGCAGCGCAAAAGGCGCGTCGAACGCGCTGGCATCGCCTGAAACGCCCTTGGCGAGCAACGCCGCGGTGCGCATTTCGCCGAACATGTCCAGATCATTATTGCTGGCGCAGCCGTCGGTGCCGAGCGCGATATTGACTCCGGCGCGGCGCAGCGCCT
Organism: Tahibacter sp.; assembly: GCF_032229445.1. Lineage (NCBI taxonomy): Bacteria > Pseudomonadati > Pseudomonadota > Gammaproteobacteria > Lysobacterales > Rhodanobacteraceae > Tahibacter > Tahibacter sp. The sequence continues at coordinate 31,370 of NZ_JAVTWC010000115.1, read as the reverse complement.
CGGTCGGGCAGAAGCCGCTGGCCAGCTTGAGGTTGGACTCCGGACAGTGAACGACCGAAACGCCCGCGTCCGCGCACAGGCGGATTTCGGCCTCGTCGAGCTGGGTCATGTGCACGGCAATCAGGTGGTCGTTGACGATGCCCAGCCCCTGCAGTCGCGCCAGCGGCCGCACACCGTGATCGCGCCGCGAGTCATCGACCTCCTGCGCCGTCTCGTGGACATGTACATGCACGGGAATGTCGAGCTGGTCCGACAGCATGCGGACGCGCTCGAAGCTCTCATTGCTGACCGTATACGGCGCATGCGGCGCGAACGCAGTGCCGATCAGGTCGTCGCCGCGGAATTCGTCGTGCACGGCCAAGGCCTTGTCGAAATACTCGTCGCGCGTACGCGCCCAGGCGCTCGGAAACTCGATCACCGGCAGACCGACCAGCGCGCGAAAACCATAACGCCGGTAAGTCGCTGCCTGCGCGTCAGGTAAGAAATAGTTCTCGTTGCAGCAGGTCGTACCGCCACGCAACATTTCGGCGATGGCCAGCTCGACGCCATCGTGCACGAACTCCGCGCTCATCGCTCGTGCCTCGGCCGGCCAGATGTGCTCGGTGAGCCAGGTCATCAGCGGCAGGTCGTCCGCGATGCCGCGCATCAGGGTCATCGGGTTATGGGTGTGGGCGTTGATCAGGCCGGGGATCAGCACATGCTCGTCGAGAACCCGCGTCTCGCGCGCGCTGTACTTTCGGCGCGCCTCGGGGATGGGCAGCAGTTCGCGAATTCGGCCGGCATCGACCACCACCGCATGGTCATCCAGCACGATCCCGTGCGGTTCCACCGGAACCACCCAGCGCGCTTCAATCAGAAGGTCGACCCTGGTCTGCTCGATCGTACTCACGCCTTGCTCCTGCCTCTGGGCATCGGCCCATGATGGGGGCGGATACGAGGAGGGAAACCCGACAGGCCGGGTTTCCCTGCAGCGGATTTCCCTGGGTTTCGCGACCGCTGTGGGGCGACCGGTCTACTTCACGCGAGAGACGTATTCGCCGGTGCGCGTATCGACGCGGATCTTCTCGCCCTGGGCAACGAACAGCGGCACACGCACGACGGCGCCGGTTTCGAGCTTGGCCGGCTTGCCGCCGCCGCCCGAGGTATCGCCACGCACGCCCGGATCGGTCTCGGTGATTTCCAGTTCGACGAAATTGGGCGCCGAGACGATCAGCGGCGCACCGTTCCACAGGGTGACCACGCAGACTTCGTTGCCCTTGAGCCATTTCGAGGCGTCAGCCATGGCACCAGCTTCGGCACCGACCTGCTCATGGGTTTCCGGATGCATGAAATGCCAGAACTCGCCGTCGGAGTAGAGGTATTCCATGTCCGTGTCCATGACGTCGGCCGGTTCCAGCGCATCGGTCGCCTTCATCGTCAGTTCCACCACCCGGCCCGACTTGATGAACCGGTAGCGCACTCGGGTGAAGGCCTGGCCCTTGCCCGGCTTGACGTACTCGGTGTCGGTAATGACGCACGGCTCGTTGTTGACGATGATCTTCATGCCGTTCTTGACGTCATTCATGCCATAGCTGGCCATGGGTCGCTCCTAAACAGGGGGGAATCGCCGCCGATCTGCGGCTACAATGGGCGTTTGGCCGTTAAGCCGGAAATTAGCCCGCGATGATAACCGCTAACCGCCAACGTGCGCAGCCTTCCACGCGCAGCTGGCAGCAACTGTGGCGCGACGCCGTTACCGACCCGCTGGAGCTGCTACGCCTGGTCGGCCTGCGCGACCAGGCAGAACGTTTGCTTCCTGACACGGATACCGGTTTTGCCCTGCGGGTGCCGCATGGCTTCGTCGCCCGCATGCGCCCCGGCGACGCGAGGGACCCTCTTTTGCTGCAGGTGCTGCCCCAGGCGGCCGAACTCCTGTCTCAGCCCGGTTATGCGATGGATGCGGTCGGCGACCTCGCAGCGCGCTCGGCCCACGGAGTGCTGCAGAAATACGCAGGACGCGCCCTTCTGATCGCAACTGGCTCCTGTGCCGTCAATTGCCGCTATTGTTTCCGCCGCCATTTTCCCTATGCAGAGCAAACCGCCGCGGCGAATCACTGGCGCGAGGCGCTCGGTGCCATTGCCGCCGATGCCAGCCTGGGCGAAGTCATCCTGTCAGGTGGCGACCCGCTGTCCCTGTCCAACGCCAAGCTGGATGAGCTCGGCATGGCGCTGCGCGACATCCCGCATGTGAAACGTCTGCGCATCCACACTCGGCTGCCAGTCGTGCTGCCGGAGCGGGTCGACGACGGACTCGCTGCATGGTTGTCGGCTCTGCCGTTGCAAAAGGTCGTCGTGCTGCACGCCAACCACGCCAACGAATTCGATTCGTCCGTCGACGCCGCCTGCGCCGCGTTGGCGCGTAGCGGCTGCACCCTGCTGAATCAGGCGGTTCTGCTGCGCGGTGTCAACGACGACACCGCGGTGCTGGCGGAACTGTCGGAACGACTGTTCGCAGCCGGTGTGCTGCCCTACTACCTGCATCAGCTCGACCGCGTCGTCGGTGCGGCCCACTTCGAGGTCGACGACGCCCACGCGCTGGCCCTGATCGATGAGCTGCGCCAGCGTCTGCCGGGATACCTGGTACCGCGACTGGTGCGGGAGATCGCCGGCGAGAAATCCAAGTCGCCGCTGTGACGGACAGCGCAAGGCGTCGGAATCAGTGTGGAAATAATCGGACGAATCCGGTAAAAACAATGACAAGCGGTTGCTCGCACCTTCTTGCTTGAACACTATCAGGATTGAACCCGCCAGTTGCGGACTGGACCCGGGTGCCGTTGCGGCCGGCCCGTTCCGCACTCGCCCGCCTTTCGAGTGGACATGAGTAAACAGGACAGCGTCATCAAGTTGCTGCTGATTGAAGATTCGGTCGAAGACGCCGAGCAACAGATCAGCGTATTGCGCAATGGCGGCATCGCCGTCCGCCCGACCCGCGCCACCAACGAAGCGGAACTCGAAGACAGTATCGTCCAGCACACGCCGGACCTGATTCTCGTGAATCTCGCCGCCAAATCGCTGCGACTGGATCAGGTGACCGACGCGGCCAACCGCGGCGGCAAGGACATCGCCATCGTCGGCAGCGCCCAGAGCCCTGGCGAGGACCTGATCGTCAGCGCCTTCCGCACCGGCGCTCGCGCCATCGCCCTGCGCGGGCGACCGGACCACACGCAGATGGTGGTCAAGCGCGAATTCGAGAGCCTGCTCATGCGTCGCAGCGTGCGTCGCCTGGAGTCGGCCTTGCGCGAAATCGAGCGACGCTGCGACTCCCTGCTGGACTCCTCGCGCGATCCCATCGCCTACGTACACGAAGGCATGCACGTCCGCGCAAACAAGGCCTATCTGGAAACCTTCGGCTTCGACGAATTCGAGGACATCGAGAGCATGTCGATCCTCGACATGATCGCGCCCGAGGACGCCGACGACTTCAAGTCGCTGCTGAAGAAGCTGTCGAAAGGCGAGAAACCGCCGCAGAAGCTGAATCTCAAGGCGCAGCGCGCCGACGGCTCGAGCTTCGATTCCGTCATGGAGTTCGCAGAGGCTACCTACGAGGGCGAGCCCTGCCAGCAGATCATCTTCCGCCAGCAGACCAATAATCCAGAGCTGGAGAAGGAACTCGACGCGCTGCGCTCGAAAGACCTCGTCACCGACCTGTTCAACCGCCAGCATCTGCTGGTCGAGCTCGATCGCACCATCGCCGCGGCGGCGACCGGCAAGAACGACCGCTGCCTGCTGCTGCTGGAGCCGGACAACTTCAAGAAGGTGCTCGACACCATCGGCATCGGCAATGCGGACTTGCTGCTCGGTGATCTGGCCAACCTCATGCGCCGGCACCTGGCGGACGCCGACGTGGCCGCTCGCTTCGCCGACCATACGTTCGCGGTGCTGCTGGTCGGACGCGATCAGGAGAATTCCAAGAAGGTGACCGACATTCTGCTCAAGGCGTTCAACGAGCGGATCTTCGAAGTCGGCAAGCAATCGATCAACGTGACCATGAGTATCGGTGGCTGCCTCATCGGCGAAAAGAACGCCAATGCCCAGGCCATCCTCGGCAACGCCAATGCGACGCTGCGCACAGCACAGACCGATGGCGGCAATCGCGTCAACGTGTTCGATCCGGCGGCGCAAGACAAGGCCGTCGAGGAAAAGCAGCGTCACTGGCTGAAGCTTGTGCAGGACGCGCTGACCAACAACGGCTTCGTGCTGTTCAATCAGCCCATTATCAGTCTGCATGGCGCCGACGGCGATTTCTTCGAGATCCTGCTACGCATGCAGGGACCGAAGGGCGAGATCACGCCGAACTTCTTCCTGCCCATCGCCGAGCAGCACGGCATGATGCCGCAGATCGACCGCTGGGTCATCGCGCACGCGATCAAGGCGCTGGTCGAACGCGAGAAGACCGGCATCAAGACGACCTACTTCATCAAGCTCACGCCGCAGTCGCTGGAAGACCAGACGCTGCTGCCATGGATCGCGCAGCAGCTCAAGAACGCGCGCTTGCGCGGTGACGCGCTCGTGTTCGAGATGCCGGAAAGCAAGGTCGTCACGAACCTCAAGCCTGCACGCACCTTCGTCGCGGGGCTCAAGCAGATCCACTGCGGTTTTGCGCTGGAACAGTTCGGCTCCGGGCTGAATTCGATGCAGTTGCTCAAGCACATCGACGCGGACTACCTCAAGCTCGATCGCAGCTTCATGGCCGAGCTGCCCAAGCACAAGGAAAACCAGGACAAGCTCCGCGAGCTGTGCGACCAGGCCCACCACGCGGGCAAGCTCACGGTCGCCGAGTTCGTCGAGGACGCCGCCAGCATGTCGATCCTGTTCAGCTGCGGTGTCAACTTCGTGCAGGGTAATTTCCTGCAGGAACCCGAAAAGGTGATGGCATACGACCTGCCGTGAGAAGTCGGGAGTGGGGAGGAGCGAGAAACGAGTAAGTGCCGCTTTCCGCGCTTCGAGTGGATTCGCAGGTGCTTCCATCGCTCCACCGAAAAGCGGCCCGATCGGGCCGCTCTTGGTTTCTGAGGCGGCGCGACGCTGAGCATCGCCCGCACTCGTTTCTCACTTCTCTCAGCTCGTCTCTTGCTTCTCAGCCAGCCTGCAGCGCAGCAATGCGCTCCTCGATGGGCGGATGGCTCGCAAACAGCTTGCCGAACGGACCTGCGATGCCGAAAGCGGCGACCTCCTTGGGCAACGACGTTTCCCCGTGCCCAGCGGAGAGGCGCTGCAGCGCCGAGATCATCGCGCCCTTGCCTTCCAGGCCCGCCGCCCCCGCATCGGCGCGGAATTCGCGCCAGCGCGAGAACCACATGACGATCAACGACGCGAATACGCCGAGCACGAGCTGCGCGACCATCACGGTCACGAAATAACCGACGCCGCCACCCGCGCCACCTTCACGTCCGCCACGCAGGAACGAGTCGACGAGCGAACCGACAATGCGGGCCAGGAAGATCACGAAGGTGTTCAGCACGCCCTGGATCAGACCCATCGTGACCATGTCGCCATTGGCGACATGGCTGATTTCATGCGCCAGCACGGCTTCGACCTGGCGCCGCTCCATGTTCTGCAGCAAGCCCATGCTGACCGCGACCAACGCCTTGTCGCGGCTCATGCCAGTCGCGAACGCGTTCATCTCGGGGCCGTTGTAGATAGCGACTTCCGGCATGCCGATACCGGCCGCCTCGGCCTGACGCTTGACCGTGCTATACAGCCATTGCTCCACTTCGGTCTGCGGCTGGACGATGACCTGTGCGCCGGTCGCGCGCTTGGCCATCCATTTGGACAACGCCAGCGAGATGAACGAGCCGCCCATGCCGATGACCGCGGCCATGATCAGCAGCGACGTCAGGCTGCGCGAACTGGCGGCGTCGAGGCCAAACAGCTTGATGACGATGGTCAGCAGAAACAGGATGGCCAGGTTGGTGGCCAGGAAAAGCACGATGCGCATGGCGACAAATTCCAGTGGCGGACGGAAAAATCCGGCTGCAGTTCTAGCTAGGTCCGAATCGAGCGAGTTCAAGCATGCGGCCTGGGTGGCAGGCAACGGCAGCCCTCCACCGGATCGCACAAGGGGACGCTAGCGCTGCGCGCGTCGCGAACTCATGAATTCAGTTACCACCCTTCCCTATCGCGGCCGCTTCGCACCATCGCCCACCGGCGCGCTGCATTTCGGTTCCCTCGTTGCGGCGCTCGGCAGCTGGCTGCGCGCGCGCAGCCAGAACGGCTGTTGGATCGTACGTATCGAAGACCTTGATCCCCCGCGCGAGATCGCCGGTGCGGCGCGGCAGCAGATCGAGACGCTGGCGGCCTTCGGTCTGACGTCGGACGAGGCCATCCTCTGGCAACACACGCGCCACGACGCCTACGCCGCCGCGTTGGAACGGCTTCTCGCCGCCGGGCAGGCCTTTGCCTGCTGGTGCAGCCGCGCCGATCTGCAGCGCAGCAATGGACTGCACCGCAGTCCCTGCGTCGCCGCCCCGGATCCCCAGCGGGCACCAGCCTGGCGCCTGCGCGTACCGGATCGTATCGTCGGGTTCGACGATCGGGTACTTGGCCGCTACGAACAGTCCCTGATGGACTGCGTCGGAGACTTCGTGGTCCGCCGCGTCGAAGGCTATTTCGCCTATCAGCTGGCCGTGGTCGTCGATGATGCAGCGCAAGGCATCAGCGAGGTCGTGCGCGGTGCGGACCTGCTCGATTCCACGCCGCGCCAGATTCTGCTGCAACAATGGCTCGGCCTGCCGACGCCAGCCTATCTGCACCTGCCGCTGGCCCTGGATGCCAATGGTCGCAAGCTCAGCAAACAAGACAGCGCCCTGCCCGTCGACGCAAGCGACCCGCGGCCAGCACTGCGCGCCGGGCTCGCGTTTCTCGGCGTGGCACGTGAGCGTCTGGCCGGCCTGCGTAGCGTCGACGCGCTGCTGATCGGCGCACTGCACGCTTTCGAGGTCGAAGCGATTCCGCGCACATCATCGATTGTGCGGATGCATCATGGCTTGTCGTGACCCTTGTGTAGAATCCTGCGAAGTCCGCGTCACGCGGCACGTTCGCGTTGCGACGGATCACAACGACAAACTGGGAGTGGAGCATGACCTCACGCGTAGCTTTGGTGACAGGTGGAACGGGCGGTATCGGCACAGCGATCGTGCGCAAGCTGGCGGCGATGGGACACAAGGTCGCGACAAACTATCGCGACAAGGAACGCGCCATCGCATGGCAGGAATCGATGAAGCGCAGCGGCGTCGATGTCGCCCTGGCGGCCGGCGACGTTGCCGATCCCGCCACGGCCGAGTCGATGATCCGCGAAGTCGTCGATCAGCTCGGGCCGGTCGACATCCTTGTCAACAATGCCGGCATCACGCGCGACAGCACCTTCCACAAGATGACCGCCCTGCAATGGCAGGAGGTCATCAATACCAACCTCAATTCCTGCTTCAACGTCACGCGGCCGGTCATCGACGGCATGCGTGATCGCAGATGGGGCCGCATCATCCAGATCAGCTCCATCAACGGACAGAAGGGCCAGTACGGTCAGGCGAACTACGCCGCGTCCAAGGCCGGCATGCACGGTTTCACGATTTCGCTGGCGCAGGAAAATGCGAAGTTCGGCATCACCGTGAATACGGTGTCGCCGGGCTATGTCGCAACCGAAATGGTCATGGCCGTACCCGAGGAAGTGCGCGCGAAGATCGCCGCGCAGATTCCGGTCGGCCGCCTCGGCAATCCGGACGAAATTGCCTACGCGGTCGGCTTCTTCATCCCCGACGAGGCCGCCTGGGTGACGGGCGCGAACCTGTCGATCAACGGCGGCCACTACATGGGCTGGTGAGGATCCGCCGGCGCGGTGTTCCGGCACCGCGCCGGCAGCCGTTTCGAGGCTGCGCCGGGCGCATAGGTCAAAGGTAATGCTGCGCAGCAAACCGGCTGGTGCATCGCCGCAGGCCGTGCTAGCTTCGCTGCATGGCACAAGTCCGAATCATCAAGAAGTACCCGAATCGCCGGCTCTACGACACCGAGATTTCGAGCTATATCACGCTGGAGGAAGTTCGCCAGCTCGTGGTCGACGGCGAGGAATTCGAGGTGCGCGACGCCAAGTCCGGCGAAGAGCTGACCCGCTCCGTGCTGCTGCAGATCATCGCCGAGCACGAAGAACGTGGGCAGCCGATGTTCACGACGCAGCTTCTGTCGCAGGTGATCCGCTTCTACGGCGATTCGCTTCAGGGCTTCATGGGCGGCTACCTGGAGCGCAGTCTGCAGGTGTTTCTCGACCAGCAGCAGCAATTCCGCAGCCAGCTCAACACCATGATGGGGCAGACGCCCTGGTCCATGCTCAACGATCTCACCGAGCGCAACATGGACATGTGGAAATCGATGCAGCAGGGTTTCATCAATGCCGCGTCGAGCACCCTGAAGACCGGCACTGGCCCTGCGAGCGGTGGCAGCAACAAGGACAAGGACAAGTCCTGACCTGCCCGTGCGGCAATCTGCCGCGCCGGCCTGGACGATAAGCGCTGACGCCGCCTGCTGCGGCGCAATAGCAGCGCGCATGCAGCAATCCTGGGGGAAACGCATGAATCGGCGTATCGCATTCGTGAGCGGCGGCATTGGCGGGCTCGGTACCGAGATCTGCCGCCATCTCGCCCTGTCCGGCCACCACGTCATCGCCGCCGATCTCGGCGCGCGCACCGAGCGCATCGCCGCCTTTCGCGAGGAAGTCGACGACCTCGCCGACCATATCCGCTTCGAAGCACTCGACATCAGCGACTTCGATGCCTGTTCGGTCCTGATACGCCGTATCGAAGCGGAACTCGGCAGCCTGGACGTGCTGGTCAACGCAGCAGGTATCACGCGCGATACCACGCTACGCAAGATGAGTCAGGACCAATGGCACAGCGTGCTCACGGTCAACCTGGACGGCGTGTTCAATCTCTGCCGCAACGCGATCGAAGGCATGTGCGCGCGCGGCTACGGCCGCATCGTGAACATTTCCTCGGTCAACGGCCAGACCGGCCAGTTCGGCCAGACCAACTACGCGGCAGCCAAAGCCGGCATGCACGGCTTCACGATGGCGCTGGCGCGCGAAGTCGCGCGCAAGGGCGTAACCGTCAACAGTGTTTCCCCAGGCTACTGCGAGACGGCCATGGTGATGCAGATCGCGTCGGAAGTCCGCGAGCAGATCATCGCCGACGTGCCCGTGGGCCGGCTCGGCAAACCCTCGGAAATCGCCCGCGTGGTCGCTTTCCTCGCGGCCGCCGACTCAGGCTTCATCACCGGCGCCAATATCCCGGTCAATGGCGGCTATTTCATGGACTTCTGAGCACGGCGAGCCGGCTTGGCGATGCCGCGAACTACCAGATCAGGTCCGCCGGCACGTCGTCCTCGACCGGCGCGTTCGGATCCACGAGCAGCACCAGGGCCTCGGCCGACGCGGCCTTCACCTGCTGCGCGATGTCAGCGAGAACCAGCAGGTAGCGGCCATTCTGCTGCACCACCGCAATCTCCCCGCGATTGACGGCGACCAACTGCTCCTGCGTGCAGTAGACGCGACGGATCTTGCCGCCGTGTTCGAAATGGCGCGCGTGTTCCGCATCAGCCACGTTCAATGCCTTGCCGTTGAGCAGGCGTGCGACCTGTTCCTTGCGCTCGCGCTTTTCGCGAGCCTTCTGCTCGGCCTCGCGCTGGACGCGTTCACGTTCTTCGCGCTCGCTGCGTGCGCGCAGGGCGTAGGCCTGCGCGAGATCCGGCTCTCCGCCGGAGGACGGCCTGGACGTGTTCGCCGGGCTGCCGCGCGCTGCGGGTGGCTTGCCGTGCGTAGGCTTGCCGCCCCCGGGACGCGCCGCCGCCGGCTTTTCGCCTGGGCGGTTCGCGGGCTTGCCGGACGAGGTACGAACCGGCTCCGGTCTGGTTTCGGCCTTTAACTTCTGAACCAGTCCACTTTTCAATAACTGGTCGCGCAGGGAATCTGCCATGGTCGATCTTCGCGTGCGATTTCGGGAACGGAACGGGATTCAGTAATGCGGCGGCGGCGGCTCGCTCGCCGGATCGTGGTTCAGACTCGAACGCACGACGCCGAGCTCATTGCGCAGGCGGCGGAACTCGTCGCGCATGTCGCCGATGACACGGTCATGCGTGGCGACGGTGGTATTGAGCACGGCAACCGTGTCCTCAAGGAAGGCGAAGCGCACTTCCAGCTCGGTCAGGCGTTCTTCCAGCGTAGCGGCAACGGGCATGTCAGCTCAACTTCTCGATCAGGTGACGGCCATGGCGCGATCCTACCAGCCCCTGGGTCTCGCGTTCGGCCAGACGCCGGTCAGCTTCGGCCATTTCGGCGACGAGCGCAGCAAAATCGGTGAGCGGCTGCCACCCCAGTTCACGCCGGGCCAATGAAGCGTCACCGACCAGCGTATCGACTTCGGCCGGCCGGAAATAGCGCGGATGGATGCGTACGATGGTGTCGCCGACACGCAGTCGGCTGCCGGCCAGATCAGAGCGAACGACGCGCGCGGTCTCCTTCACGCCGCTGCCCTCGAACTCCAGCTCCAGCTGCATCGCGCGCGCAGCCAGCTCGACAAACTCGCGCACGGTGTGCTGCTGGCCGGTCGCGATAACGTAGTCGCGCGGCTGCGCCTGCTGCAACATCAGCCACTGCGCCTGTACGTAGTCGCGCGCATGTCCCCAGTCGCGGCGGGCATCCATATTGCCGAGATAGACACACTGCTGCAGGCCGTAGGCGCAGCGCGCCAAGCCTCGCGTGATCTTGCGCGTGACAAAGGTTTCGCCGCGCAACGGTGATTCGTGATTGAACAGAATGCCGCTGCAGGCGAAAAGCCCATGGGCCTCGCGGTAGTTCTGCGTGATCCAGTGCGCGTAGAGCTTTGCCACACCATAGGGCGAGCGCGGGTGAAATGGCGTGGATTCTGTCTGCGGCGACGCCTGCACCTGACCGAACAGCTCCGAGGTCGATGCCTGATAGAAGCGCGTACGCGCCGTCAACCCAAGTATGCGCACGGCCTCGAGCAGGCGCAAAGTGCCCAGCGCATCGGCGTTCGCGGTGAATTCGGGCTCCTCGAACGACACAGCCACGTGGCTTTGCGCACCGAGGTTGTAGATCTCGTCGGGCTGAACCAGCTGCATCACACGCAACAGGCTGAGCGAATCGGTCAGATCGCCATAGTGCAGATGCACCTTTGGTACCGCTTCGTCGAGCTCGTGATAAAGATGATCGATACGCTCGGAGTTGAACGACGACGTGCGGCGCTTGATGCCGTGCACTTCGTAGCCTTTGCCAAGCAGCAGCTCGGCGAGGTACGCGCCGTCCTGTCCGGTGATACCCGTGATCAACGCTCGTTTGGACACGCCCCGCCCTCCGTGGTCCGCTGCTGGGTGCTCAGATCTTCGCGACACTGCGCCCGCGCCCTATGCCGTAGTAGGCCAGGCCGGCGGCTTCGACTGCCGCGGGATCGTAGATATTGCGCCCGTCGAAGACCGCCGCATGCTTCAGCCGCGTCGCAAGCATGCGGAAGTCAGGGCTGCGGAACGCCTTCCATTCGGTCACCACGGCCAGCGCATCGGCACCGTCGAGCGCCTGCAACGCCTGATCGCAGAGCACCAGGTCGGCGCGTTCGCCGAACAGGCGCCGGGCTTCGTCACGCGCCTCGGGGTCATGCGCACGTACCTGCGCACCCGCCTGCCAGAGCTGCTCGAGAAGGCGACGGCTGGGCGCCTCACGCATGTCGTCGGTATTGGGTTTGAATGCGAGCCCCCAAACCGCGATCGTGCGGCCGCGCAAGTCGCCATCGAAGTAGGCGTGGATAAGTTCGAACAACCGGTTCTTCTGCGCGTCGTTGACGGCTTCGACTGACTGCAGCAGCCGCGCATCGTAGCCATGCGCACGCGCAATGCGCTCCAGCGCCTGCACATCCTTCGGAAAACAGGAGCCACCGTACCCCATGCCGGGATAGATAAAGTGATAGCCAATGCGTGGGTCCGAGCCAATGCCGTGGCGCACGAGTTCGATGTCGGCGCCGACTCGCTCAGCGATATTGGCCATCTCGTTCATGAAGCTGATCTTGGTCGCGAGCATCGCGTTCGCCGCGTACTTGGTCAGCTCAGCCGAGCGTACGTCCATCAGGACGATTCGGTCATGGTTGCGATTGAACGGCGCATACAGACGACGCAGCAGCGCAATCGCCGCGGTACTGTCGCTGCCGATGACGATGCGATCGGGACGCATGCAGTCGTTGACCGCATCGCCTTCCTTGAGGAATTCGGGGTTGGAAACCACATCGAAGCCGATCGAGACGCCACGCTCGCCCAACACTTCGTCGATACAGTCGCGCACCCGGTCGGCCGTTCCAACCGGCACCGTTGATTTGTTGACGATGACGCTGCCGGCGCCGAGGTGCGTGCCGATTGTGCGTGCGACCGCAAGCACATGGCTCAGATCAGCGCTGCCATCTTCTCCGGGTGGCGTACCGACCGCGATGAAGATCACTTCGCCATGCGCGATCGCCGGCGCGGAATCAGTGGTGAACGCGAGCCGGCCCGCCGCGAAATTCGACAGCACGAGTTCTTCGAGGCCAGGTTCGTAAATCGGAATCTGACCTTGCTTGAGGCGTTCTATCTTGGCCACATCGACATCGACGCAGACCACGCTGTTGCCCATCTCCGCCAGGCAGGTGCCCGTGACCAGGCCGACGTAACCGGTACCGAAAACGGTGACGTTCATGCGCAGCGAAATCCTCGGGAAAGGGGCGGAATTCTAGCAGCCCGGGCCTACCGGGCCTGCAACAAAAAAGGGCGCGGCGATCGACTCGCCGCGCCCTGGTCACGCACGCGCTGTAGCGCTGTTTACTTCTTGGCCGGTTCGGCCGGCTGCGCGGCTTCCGCCGGCTTGGCGGCTTCCGGCGGCACGATCTTGATGAGCTCGACATCGAAGGTCAGCATTGCGTTCGGGCCGATCGGACCCGGGCCGTTTTCACCGTAGGCCAGGCTGGACGGGATGAAGAACTTGTACTTCGAGCCGACCGGCATCAGCTGCAGACCTTCGGTCCAACCCGGGATCACGCCCTTGAGCGGGAACGTGGCCGGCTCGCCGCGGTCGACCGAGCTGTCGAACTTGGTGCCGTCGAGCAGCGTGCCGGTGTAATGGACCTGCACGGTGTCGGTATCCTTGGGCTTAGGACCCGTGCCGGCCTTGACGACTTCGTACTGCAGGCCCGACGCGGTCGTGGTGACGCCTTTCTTGCTCTTGTTCTTGGCGAGGAATTCGTCGCCGGCCTTCTTGTTGGTTTCAGCCTTGACCTTCTCTTCGGCAGCGCGCTTGGCCTGGAGCTTGGTCATGAAATCCTGACGAACCTTGAGGGCATCTTCCTGGCTGAGCGCGGTCTTCTCGCCCTTGACCGAAGCCTGCAGAGCCTGGATCACCACGGCCATGTCGATTTCGTCCTTGATAGAGGCCAGGCCCTTGCCCACGTCCATACCGACCATGTAGCTGACCTTGTCCTTTTCCGTCTTCAGCTCCTGGGCAAACGCGCCACCGGCGGTGCCGAGCGCCGCGACGATGGCGGCAGCCGTCAGGCTCTTCTGCAGAAACTTGCTCATCTATTGCTCCTGGAATGGTTTGGTATGGCGGCCCGACGGCCGCTTAGGCGCTACGGGGCTGCGTATTGTGGAGACGCGGCGGGTTGAAGGCAAACGTCCGGCGGGGTGCGACCGCGGCCCTGGAGCCAAGTTCCCGAGCATTCGCCGGTGACGCGTAAAAAGCCGAATCGACCTTTGTTCAAGTGGCGCCAAAAATCCCAGGGACAAGTGCGACTGCTAGACTATCCGGATGCTCAGATTCGATTCCGTCGCGCTGCGGCGCGGCAGCAAACTGCTTTTCTCCGATGCAACGGTTCAGCTCCATGCCGGCTGGCGGGTGGGCGTAACCGGGCGAAATGGCGCCGGAAAGACCAGCCTCTTCGCCCTCGTGGCCGGCGAACTGCAGCCGGATTCCGGCGACTTCTCGCGACCGCGCGACTGGGTGCTGGCGCATGTGCGCCAGGAAACGCCAGCGCTGGCGCAGAGCGGCATCGACTATGTACTCGACGGCGACCGCGAGTACCGCGAGACCGAGCGGGCGCTGGCGCGGGCGGAAGCCGACCACGACGCGCTCGCGCAGGCCCAGTTGCACGAACGCCTGCACGTCATCGGCGGCTACGCCGCCCCGGCGCGCGCCGCGGCATTGATGCACGGCCTGGGTTTCAAGCCGGGCGAAGAGGGCCGCAGCGTCGCCGAATTCTCCGGCGGCTGGCGCATGCGCCTGAACCTGGCCCAGGCGCTGATGTGCCGTTCGGACCTGCTGTTGCTGGACGAACCCACCAACCATCTCGACCTGGACGCCGTGTTCTGGCTGGAAGACTGGTTGCGGCGCTACGAAGGCACGCTGCTGCTGATCTCGCACGACCGCGAGTTCATCGACAATGTGGTCAGTCATGTGCTCGAGATCGCCGACGAAAAAGTCGAATTGTTCGCCGGAACCCTGTCCGGCTTCGAGCGCAAGCGCGCCGAGCGTCTCGTCCAGCAGCAATTGCAGTACGAACGCCAGCAGCGCGAGCGGGCACACCTGCAGAGCTTTGTCGATCGCTTCAAGGCCAAGGCGAGCAAGGCGCGCCAGGCGCAAAGCCGGGTCAAGGCGCTTGAGCGCATGGTCGAGATCGCGCCGATCCGCGCGGCCTCGTCGATCCGTTTCGAATTCCGCAAACCCGAAGCCCTGCCTTACCCGCTGGCGCGCCTGGACAATGCCTCGGCCGGCTACGCCGATCGCAATGTGCTCGAGAACGTCAAGTTCGGGCTCGTGCCGGGTGACCGCATTGCCCTGCTCGGCGCCAATGGTGCAGGCAAATCGACGCTGATCAAACTCCTCTCGGGCGCCATTGAGAATCGCAGCGGCGAACGCTTCGAAGCCAAGGGCCTGCGCATCGGCTACTTCGCCCAGCACCAGTTGGAAACGCTGGACCCCGCGGCGAGCGCGATCGAACATCTCAAGCGCCTCGACGACAAGCTAGGCGAACAGGCCGCGCGCGACTTTCTCGGCGGCTTTGGTTTCGTCGGTGATCGCGCTCTGGAACCCGTGGCGCCGTTCTCCGGCGGGGAGAAGGCGCGCCTGTGTCTGGCGCTCGTCGTCTGGCAGCGTCCGAACCTGCTGCTGCTCGACGAACCCACCAATCATCTGGACCTCGACATGCGCGAGGCGCTCACCGAAGCGCTCAACGATTTCGACGGCGCGGTCGTGCTGGTCGCGCACGATCGCGCGTTGATACGCACATGCTGCGAAACCCTGCTTCTCGTTGGCGCAGGGCGTGTGCAGCCTTACGAGGGCGACCTTGAGGACTACGCCCGCATCGTGCTGCGCCAGACCGCCGCCGCGGCACCGGTTGCGGTCGCCGCGGAGGCACCCGCGCGAAAGCTGGACCGGCGCGAACGCGCCGATCAGCGCTTGCGCCAGGCGCCGCTGCGCAAGGAAATACAGAAATTGGAAAAGCGCATGACCGAACTCAGCGAACGCAAGCGCACGCTGGAAGCGGACCTGCTCGATCCGACACTCTACGAAACACCGTCCAAGGCGACCCAGCTCACGCGCGAGATCAGTGAAGTCGCCAGCGAACTGGGCCGGATCGAGGACAGCTGGATTCAGGCGCAGGAAACGCTGGAACAGGCTGGCGTCGATTGATGGGCGCAACTTGTACTTGTACCGAACCGACCGTCCTGCGGTGATATTGCACGCACGACTCAAAACAACCTAGGAATCCCATTCATGAGCCAACTCATCGCCGCGCACGGCGGCAACCTCGTCGACCTGCTCGTTGCGCCAGCCGAGCGCGACGCCCTCAAGCACGAAGCAGCCGCCCTGCCTGGCTGGGATCTGAACCCGCGCCAGCTCTGCGACCTGGAACTGCTGATGACAGGCGCGTTCTCGCCACTCAGAGGGTTTCTTGGCCGCGCCGACTACGACGGCGTCTGTCGCGACATGCGCCTGGCCGACGGCACGTTGTGGCCCGTGCCCGTCACGCTCGACGTGAGCCGCGAGTTCGTCGACAGGCTCGGCACGGCCCGCCGCATCGCCCTTCGCGATCCCGAAGGCGTAGCGCTGGCGGTGCTCGATATCGACGACGTCTGGGAAGCCGACCGCGAAGCGGAGGCAAGTGCCGTATTCGGCACGACCGATCCACTGCACGCAGGCACCGCCTGGCTGCTGAATCGTGCAGGACCGCTCTATCTCGGCGGCCGCGTGCGCGGCATTGAGCTACCCCAACACTACGATTTCCGCCACTTGCGCCTGACCCCGCGCGAGGTACGCGCCCGGTTCGACAAGCTGGGCTGGCGCCGCATCGTAGCGTTCCAGACGCGCAACCCCATGCACCGCGCGCACCTTGAGCTGACGTTCCGCGCCGCGCAGATCGCCGAAGCGAACCTGCTGATCCATCCCAGCGTCGGCATGACCAAGCCCGGCGACATCGACCACTACACGCGCGTGCGCTGCTACGAAAAACTGATCGGACACTACCCCGAGCAGACCAGCATGCTGTCACTGCTTCACCTGGCCATGCGCATGGGCGGGCCTCGCGAAGCGCTCTGGCACGCCATCATTCGCAAGAACCACGGCTGCTCGCATTTCATCGTCGGCCGCGATCACGCCGGCCCCGGCAATGGCAGCGACGGCAAGCCGTTCTACGGCCCCTACGATGCGCAGGAACTCGTCGCGAAGCACCAGGCGGAGCTTGGCATCCAGATGGTGCCGTTCCAGGAAATGCTGTATGTGCAGGAACGCGCGCAGTACGCGCCTGCCGACGAGATACAGCCCGGTGAAACCGTGCTGAACATCTCCGGCACCGAGCTGCGCCGGCGCCTGCATGAAGGTCTCGACATCCCGGAGTGGTTCACCTATCCGGAAGTCGTTGCCGAGCTGCGCCGCACGCATCCGGCGCGGCACAAGCAGGGCTTCACGGTGTTCTTCACCGGCCTTTCTGGCGCCGGCAAATCGACGTTGGCCAATGCGCTGATGGTTCGCCTGCTCGAACTCGGCACACGCCCGGTCACGCTGCTGGACGGCGACATCGTACGCAAGCATCTGTCGTCCGAACTCGGCTTTTCGCGCGAGCACCGCAACCTCAACGTTCAGCGCATCGGTTTCGTCGCCAGCGAGATCACCAAGAACGGCGGCATTGCGATCTGCGCGCCGATCGCGCCCTATGCGGCCGCGCGCAAGGAAGTGCGCGAGATGATTTCGCAATACGGCCTGTTCGTCGAAACTCACATCGCCACGCCGTTGGACATCTGCGAACAGCGCGACCGCAAAGGACTGTATGCGCTGGCGCGCGCCGGCAAACTCAAGGAGTTCACCGGCATCAGCGATCCGTACGAAGCGCCGGAGACGCCGGAACTGCGCATCGATACCAGCGAGATGAATCCGGACGAAGCGGTTCAGCGCATCGTGCTGAAACTCGAAAACCTCGGCCTCATCCGGCCTCGCGGCTGACACCAACATACGGAAGCGGTCCCGGCGAACCATGCCGGGACCGCAAGGTGCTCACTTCACCGGTTCTGCGGCGATGGCCTTCTCGATCGCGGCGACAAGCTCCGCGTCATCGGGCTTGACCTTGCTGGAGAAGTCCCCGAGGACCTTGCCGTCCCGACCGACCAGATACTTGTAGAAATTCCAGCTCGGGTAGCGTTCGCCGCTCGCCGCCGCGAGGCGCTGATACAGCGGCGTCGCTTGGTCCTTGGTCACATGGACTTTTTCGAACATGGGAAATTTCACGCCGTACGTCAGCGTGCAGAATTCCTGGATTTCCTTCTCGCTGCCCGGCTCCTGCTGCATGAAATCGTTGGACGGGAAGCCAAGCACGGCAAAGCCCTTGTCGGCGTATTTCGCATGCAGTTTTTCCAGACCCTCATACTGAGGTGTAAAGCCGCACTTGCTCGCGGTATTCACGACCAGCAGCACCTTGCCGTCGTACTGCTTGCACAACGAAACCTTGTCCTTGCCTGCCAGCGGGCGGTATTCGGCGTTGAGCAGCTCGCTACAAGCCAAAGCCGGGCCGCTGACGACTAGCGACAACAGAAAGACAGTCAGGATTCGACGCATGGGACCTCTCCTAAGTGGTAGGAAACCGGCCGAGCATACTCTGCAACGACCGCTAAGCTACGGTTTTTCTGCAACTTTCCTGGCGGCCCTCGATTTTTCTTGACAGTCCCGGAAAAAGTTCTTGACGGCTTTCGATATGGTGTTATAGTTCACTACAACACCACCCAAGCAAAGCACTTCGAAGGAACCGCCATGAAAGTCAGCGCCATCGTCACCGTACTGATCGCTTCCTTTACCTTCGTGGCCGGCGCCGCCATCGAGCGCGCCACCCATGAAGCCGCCACTCCGGCGAGGTCCACCGCCCGCGCTACCGCACCGAAAGTTGCGCCGGAGCGCATCACCACCTTGGTCACTCTGCCGGAAGTCACTGTGCGTCCTAGCGCCGAGGACATCGCGCTGGCCTTTGCCCAGCCGGTTGCCGACGCTGAAACCGACGCCAGCGCCGTGCCCGATTCCCCCGTGCGGCGCAGCACCGGCGCCGGCAGAGGCAGTTTCGACATGCCCTACTATTCGTTCGGCAAGGTGCTCCCGCAGGTGAGCCAGGACTGAAACTCATGACCATTACGTGGAATGACAACACCCCGATCTACCGCCAACTGCGCGACCGCGTCGTGGCGATGATCCTGGACGGTGTGCTGAACGAAGGGGACGCCCTGCCCTCGGTTCGCCAGGTCGCTGCGGATTTCCAGCTCAATCCGATCACGGTGTCCAAGGCGTACCAAGAGCTGGTCGAAGAACAACTGGTCGAAAAACGACGGGGATTGGGTATGTACGTCAACGAAGGTGCGCGCGATGCCTTGCTCAAGAACGAACGCGAGCGGTTTCTGCGCGAAGAGTGGCCCAGCCTGTATGCGCGCCTGAAGCGCCTGGGCCTGGACGTGGAAAGGCTGGTTCAGGACAGCCGGGACATGGAAGGAGCCTCGTCATGAGTGCGGTAATCCAGGCCAACCGCCTGAGCAAGCGTTTCGGTACGACACCGGCACTCGACGACGTCAGCTTCTCTGTCGAAGCCGGCCGCATCGTGGGTCTGATCGGCCCGAACGGCGCCGGCAAGACCACCGCACTGAAAGCCATTCTCGGCCTGACCGATTTCCAGGGCGACCTCTCCGTGCTCGGCCTCGATCCGCGCAAGCAGCGCCACGAACTGATGCAGCACGTCTGCTTCATCGCCGACGTCGCGGTGCTGCCGCGCTGGATCCGTGTCAGCGAAGCTGTCGAGTTCGTCGCCGGAGTACATCCGCGCTTCTCGCGCGCCAAGTGCGAACAATTCCTCGCCCGCACCAAGCTGAAGCCGCGCATGCGGGTGCGCGAAATGTCCAAGGGCATGATCGTGCAGCTGCATCTGGCCCTGGTCATGGCCATCGACGCGCGCCTGCTGGTGCTCGACGAACCGACGCTGGGCCTGGACATCCTCTACCGCAAGGAGTTCTACCAGAGTCTGCTCAACGACTACTTCGACGAGCAAAAGACCATCATCATCACGACCCACCAGGTCGAAGAGGTCGAGCACATCCTGACCGATCTCATGTTCATACGCGACGGCAAGATCGTGCTCGACGCGAGCATGGATGCGATCGCCGAGCGCTTCACCGAAGTCATGGTCAACCCGGACAGGGCCGCCGCCGCACGCGCGCTGCAGCCGCTGGGCGAGCGCCAGATCTTCGGCAAGTCGATTTTCCTGTTCGACGGCACAGACAAGCCGCGCCTGGCCGAGCTCGGCGAAATCCGCCAGCCCAACATCGCCGACCTGTTCGTGGCCACCATGAAAGGAACCTACGCATGAACACCTTTGCCTGGCTGCTCAAGCGCGAGTACTGGGAACACCGCGGCGGCTTCCAGTGGGCACCGCTGATTGCTGCGGGCATCATCCTGCTGGTCGTCACCATCGCCGTCATCACCGGATTGTCCAATGCTCCTCTCGACGGTCACGCGCTGATCAACGGCGTGCGCATCAGCGACATCGCAGCGGCGCTGACGCCGGAACAGCGGTTGAAGATCGGCGCGGGACTGGACGTCGGCCTGTTCTTCTCGGCCGCGCCCATCGCGATCACGCTTGCCATAGTCACGTTTTTCTATCTGCTTGGCTCGCTCTACGACGACCGCCGCGACCGCAGCATCCTGTTCTGGAAATCGTTGCCGATTTCGGACATGGAAACCGTGCTGTCGAAACTGGTCGCCGCAACCGTGATAGCTCCGCTGTTCGCGCTGGCGGCGGCATTGATCCTGATGCTCGGGCTGCTGATTCTCTTCAGCATCGTCGTCGCGATCTACGGCATGAACCCGTTCACTGTGGTCTGGGCCAACGCCTCGCCGCTGAGCGTGGTCGGCAAGGTGGCGATGCTGATCCCGCTGAATGCGGTCTGGGCGCTGCCCACCATCGGCTGGCTGATGCTGTGCTCGGCCTTCGCCAAGCGCGTGCCCTTCCTCTGGGCAACCTTGCTGCCCATCGCGATCGGCACCTGCGTTTCGATCTTCGATGCAGTGACGAACCTGCGCCTCCCGAACGACTGGTTCTGGCAGCACATCGTCTCGCGCGTGCTGTTCAGCATCCTGCCAGGTAGCTGGATGGACTTCGAGCACTTGGACAACAAGATGGACGGCGCCGATGGCCCCGAAGTGCTGCTCAATGCGATCGATCTGAACACTATCCTCGCGCCGCTGGCCGGGGCGAATCTGTGGATCGGTGCCGCAGCCGGCGCCGGCATGATCGCTCTCGCGATCTGGCTGCGTCGCTGGCGCGACGACAGCTGAGCTGCATGGCACCTCCAATAGAAAAAGGCCGCCCCAAGAGGGCGGCCTTTTTTATGCTCGCGGAAACGCAGGGAGCGCTTCGTCGGTCGGACGACTTGACTATTCGATGTTGTCGCTGAGCACTTTGAACTTGCCGGTAGCGCCCTTTTCCTTCTGCAGACCGACCTGATTCGTGTTCAGCGCTCCTTCGAGCCAGTAGCGCGCAAGCTGACCACCGTCGCGACGCACGACCATCGCTGATGTCTTGCCGAGATAGACCATGTCGCCCTGGGTCAACTGGTCAATGCGCAGGCTGCGACCAACCGGCCGGCCTTCCGCATAGGACTTCTCCATGTCGGCGCGTTCCGCGTCGCCGTCCGCCGGCACCGTAGCGGTGAATAGCTGCGCCTCGCCTGCGGTACCTCGCAGCGATACGTTGCTGCTGCTCGTGATCTTGTAGACGACTTCATAGCGGTTCTCGGCCAGCGGCTTGAGTTCCGCGCGCAGCAGATTGAGCTCGCCGGTCAGCCAGAACAGCGTGGTACCGAGACTGTCGCGGCGCACCACAGCACGAACATCGCCGTCGATATAGATGATGTCCCCCTTCTGCAACAGGGTCTGATCGAGTTCGCCCTTGGCTGGCTTGCCGCCGTGCAGGTTCTGTTCGAAGCGCTGCTTGATGGCGACGGACGGATCAGCCGCGGGTTTGGCCACCGGGGCTGGAGCCGGAGGCGGCGTCTGTACCGGAGCGGGAGCCAGAGGCGGCGTTTCCACGGGCGCCGGAGCCGGGGGCGGCGCTTGCACGGGTGCCGGAGCCGGAGCCGGCGGCGGTGCCGGAGCCGGCGCGACGGGCTTCGGCGCTTCGACCGGCTTGGGTGCCGGCTTCGGCGCTTCGACCGGCTTGGGCGGCGCGGCCGATGGTGCGGGCTTGGGCGCTTCGGCGGGTTTCGGCGCCTCGACCGGCTTCGGTGGCTCGACCTTTGCCCTGTCAGCCACGCGTACGACGACGTTTTCGAAGAAGCTGTCGTTCAACTTCACGTCGGCGGCGCCGCCAGCCTTGACCTTGGCGGCAACCTTGCCATGCCACTCCTTGGGCGCATTGATCACGACTTCCTTACCGGTCGCTGCGGCCTCGCGGCCGAGCGCGGCCAGCTTGGCGTCTGCGGCACCGGTTTCGATGTCCTTGGCCGTAATCGAGATTTCCTGTTGCGCCCAAGCGCTGCTTGCTAGCAGCGCGGTGGCGAGGGCCAGACGTTTCAGCATTTCATTCTCCAGACAAGACGACTACTGCAAGTGCTAATGAGCGGCGCCATTGTGACGCCCGATTCCGTACCGGCATGTGCTGTTCGCCATGACGGGCATGACTTTCGTATGGTCGGCTCAGCCGCCACCTCCGCTACCGGCCCCAATACCGCCACGGGTCAGCGCCACGGGGTCGAGCAGACGCTTGAGTTCCGCGTCGGACAATCCGCTGCGCTCACGCGCGACGTCGAGGATGGCCCGGCCTTCCTTGTAAGCCTGCTTGGCCATCGCCGCCGCCGCCTCGTAGCCGACGACGGGGTTCAGCGCCGTGACCAGGATGGGGTTGCGTGCCAGCGCAGCTTCCACCCGGTCTTCCCGCACGCGCAGGCCGGCGATCGCCGCGTCCGCGAGCTGTCGCGACACACTGCCCAGCAGCGATATGGACTGCAGCAGATTGTGCGCGATGAGCGGCAGCATCACGTTGAGCTGGAAGCTGCCGCTCTGCCCGGCGATCGTGACCGTCACATGGTTGCCCATGACCTGGGCGCACACCATCGCGACGGCCTCGGGAATTACCGGGTTGACCTTGCCCGGCATGATCGACGAACCCGGCTGCAGCGCGGGCAACTCGATCTCGCCGAGCCCCGCGAGAGGGCCCGAATTCATCCAGCGCAGGTCGTTAGCGATCTTCATGAGTGCGCAGGCCAGCGCGTTCAGCTGGCCCGACAGCTCGACCGCCGCGTCCTGCGATGCGATGCCTTCGAACAGGTTGGGCGCCGATTCAAGTTTCGCGCCAGCAAGCTCGGCGAGGCGCTTGGTCGCGCGCTTGGCCTGGCGCGGATCGGCATTGATGCCTGTGCCTATCGCCGTGCCGCCGAGCGGCAGACGACGCACGCGCTTGAGCGAATCCTCGATTCGCTCGATCGAGGAATCAAGTTGCGCGGCCCAGGTGCCGAACTCCTGACCAAAGGTCAGCGGCATCGCATCCATGAGGTGAGTGCGGCCGGTCTTGGTCACCTTCGCCAGTGACCTGGCCTGGCGCTGTATCGTGCCACGCAGATGGACCAGTGCCGGGAGCAGGTCTTCGCGCACCTGCAGCACGGCCGCGAGCTGGATTGCGCTCGGGATAACGTCGTTGGAGCTTTGCCCCATGTTGACGTGATCGTTGGCGTGCACACCGAGCTTGCGCTCCCGGTTAGCCAGGCTTGCAATCACCTCGTTGGCGTTCATGTTGCTAGACGTGCCGGAACCGGTCTGGAAGACGTCGATCGGAAATTCGGCATCGAATTCGCCAGCGGCGACGCGTTCGGCAGCCTTGCGGATCGCTTTGGCAAGATTCGGCTTGAGGTGGCCGAGGTCAGCGTTGACGTCGGCCATGGCGGCCTTGATCAGCCCCAGTGCGCGGATGAAAGCGCGTGGCAGGCGCAGGCCGGAAATCGGGAAATTCTGCACGGCACGCTGGGTCTGCGCGCCATAGAGGGCGGCGGCCGGCACACGCAGTTCGCCCATGCTGTCTTTTTCGATGCGGTAGTCGCCCATGAGATTTCCTGCGCGGATAGGCGGAATAGGGACCGGCCAGTATAGCCACCGGTGTATGATTCCGCGTCTTTGGCTCCGCCTCGCCCCCTTCCGATGACCCTCAACACCCTCACCGCCCTGTCGCCGCTGGACGGCCGCTACGCCGCCAAAGTCGATCCGCTGCGCCCGATCTTCAGCGAATTCGGCCTGATGCAGCGCCGCGTACTCGTCGAAGTCCGCTGGCTGCTGGCTCTGGGCGAACATCCCGCCATCGCCGAGGTGCCAGCCTTCAGTGCCGCGGCGCGTCAGTTCCTGACGACGCTTGCCGAGGGCTTTTCGTTGCACGACGCCGAACGCGTCAAGACGATCGAGCGCGAAACCAACCACGACGTCAAGGCGATCGAGTACCTGCTCAAGCAGCGCAGCGCGGGCTTCACCGAAGTCGAGGCAGTCAAGGAATTCATCCATTTCGCCTGCACCAGCGAAGACATCAACAACCTGTCCTACTCGCTGATGCTGCGCGACGCGCGCGACCAGGTCATGCTGCCCGCGATCGACAAGCTGCTTGCCACACTGCGGAAGTTGGCCCACGACCTGGCCGCGCAACCCATGCTGTCACGCACGCACGGCCAGACCGCGTCGCCGACCACGCTGGGCAAGGAGATCGCCAACGTAGCCGCTCGCGTGGCACGGCAGCGCGCGCAGATCGCGAACGTGGAACTGCTCGGCAAGATCAACGGTGCGGTCGGCAACTACAACGCACATGTCGTGGCCTATCCGGAAGTCGACTGGCCCGCGTTCGCGCAGCGCTTCGTCGAGGGGCTGGGGTTGACCTTCAATCCCTATACGACACAGATAGAGCCGCACGACTGCATCGCCGAAATCGGAGACGCGCTGCGCCGCCTCAACACCATCCTCATCGATTTCTCGCGCGACCTCTGGGGCTACATCTCGTTGGGCTACTTCCGCCAGGCACTCAAGCCCGGCGAGGTCGGTTCTTCGACCATGCCGCACAAGGTCAACCCGATCGACTTCGAGAATGCGGAAGGCAACTTCGGCATCGCCAACGGCCTGTTTGAACACTTCAGCGCGAAGTTGCCGATCAGCCGCTGGCAGCGGGACCTGACCGACTCCACTGTGCTGCGCGCACTCGGCACGGCCTTCGGCCACAGCCTTATCGCGCTGGATTCGCTGGGCCGCGGCCTGGGCAAGCTCAAGACGGATCCGGAACGTCTGGCCGCCGATCTGGACGCGAGCCAGGAAGTGCTCGCCGAAGCCGTGCAGACCGTCATGCGTCGTTACGGCCTGCCCAATCCCTACGAACAGCTCAAGGCGCTGACGCGCGGCCACGGCATCTCGAAGGACGCGCTGCGCGAGTTCATCGAATCGCTGGAGCTTCCGGCGGACGCCAAGCAGCGCCTGCGCGAATTGACCCCGGCGACGTATGTCGGCCTGGCCGAATCGCTGGCCAGGAACGTCTGAGCGGTACGGGTACGCGCATGTCGACTCCGATCGAGGTCCAGGCCGGTCCGGGCCAGCCACTGGGCATGAGCACGCAGGATTTCCTGCGCGACTACTGGCAGAAGCGCCCGCTGCTGATCCGCTGCGCACTGGCGGATTTCGCGCCGCCGCTGACGCCGGAGGATCTCGCCGGCCTCGCCTGTGAGGAAGCGGCGCTGTCTCGCCTTATCGTGCGCGATCCCGCGGGCGACAGCTGGAGCGTGCGCTCCGGCCCGTTCGACGACGCCGATTTCGCGCAGCTTCCCGAGAGTCACTGGACGTTGCTCGTGCAAGATGTGGACAAATGGGACATGGACGTGTCTGCGCTGCTTGAGCGCTTCCGCTTCCTGCCGCGCTGGCGCGTCGACGACGTGATGATCTCCTACGCCGTCGACGGCGGCGGGGTCGGCGCACACGTCGACCAGTACGATGTCTTTCTCGTGCAGGGACTCGGCCGGCGCCGCTGGCGCATCAGCGACGATGCCCGCGCGCCGAAGACATTCAGGCCCGAGCTGGAACTGAAGATCCTCGCCGAATTCACGCCGACACACGACTGGGTGCTCGAACCCGGAGACATGCTGTACCTCCCGCCGGGGTTCGCGCATGACGGCGTTGCCGTCGGCGACTGCATGACGTTTTCCGTCGGTATGCGTGCACCGGCGCTGGCCGAGATGCTCGGCGACCTCGTCGACACGCTGGTGGAGCCGCTCAGTGAAGACGACCGCTACACCGATGCCGACCTAGCTCCCGCCGCGGATCCCTACGAAATCGACGCCGCCTCGCTGAGCCGCGTCGAGCATGCCGTCGCGGCACTTCGCGAGATGGACAACGCGCGCCTGCACGACTGGTTCGGGCGCTACATCACGTCCTATCGCTGCGCCCAGACCGCGCTCGCGCCGCCGCGCATCGTGACGGCGACCGAGCTCGACGCAGCCCTGGCCAGGGGCGCCGGTATCGTGCGCTTTCCGTGGGCACGCACGGCCTGGCTCGACGCGACGCCCACCGGACGTGCGGACTGCGCCGGCTCAGGCGACGCAACCTTGTATGTGGCCGGCAGCAGCCATATCTGCTCTGGCGCGTTCGCCCGCCTGATCTGCGAGCAGCGCGAAATCGCCGCCACGGAACTCCAGACGCTGGGCGGCGCCGACAAGACCGTGCTGCTGGCCCTGGTCAATCAGGGTCAGCTCGTGTTGACCCGACCGCAGCGCCGGAGCCGCCGATGATCGAAGACCGCTTTCGTGTGGAACCGGCCGACTGGAACGTCGACCAGGCCGACCTGAAATTCGTCCGCACCGAAGTCTTCGTCCTTGGCCAGAACATTCCCGAAGCCGAGGAATGGGACGAATTGGACGCGCGCTCGATCCATGTCATCGCTCGCGACAACGAAAATCGTCCGATCGGCACCGGCCGGCTCACTCCGGACGACAAGATCGGGCGCATGGCCGTGCTCGACAACTGGCGCGGCCAGCATGTCGGCGACGCCATCATGCGTGCGCTGATCGAGCGCGCCCGCGCGCAGCATCGCGGCGCGCTGGAGATGCACGCGCAGAGCTATGCGATCCCGTTCTACCAGCGCTTCGGTTTCGAGCCCTACGGCGACGAATTCGTCGAATGCGACATTCCGCATCGCATGATGCGGCTCGAACTCGCGCCGACCGACAGCGGCTATCGGCCAGGCAGCCATCTCGATGAGACGCCGGAGCCACGCACGATCGCGGTGGAGAGCCGCGAACAGGCCGTCGCCGCCATGCTGGAACTGCTGCGTGCCGCGAAACGCGAAATCTGCCTCTACACGCGCGACCTCGACCTCGCCCTGTTCGACCAGGAAGCCGTGCTCGACGAACTCAAGCGTATCGGCACGGCCGGGCGCGGCGCACTCGTGCGCATCATCGTGCAGGCCCCCGCGGCGGCGATCGCCGACGGCCACCGCCTGATCCTCCTGGCACATCGCCTGCCCAGCGTGTTCCAGTTCCGCACGCCCGACACCGAGTCAGACCAGCAATACCCATCGGCCTTCCTGATCACCGACCGGCGCGGCTATTACTTCCGCGTCCTCGGCAGCCGTTTCGAAGGTGAGGTCAGGACCTACGCGCCGGGCCGCCATGCCCAGCTGCGCGACTACTTCAACCAGGTGTGGGAACGCTCCCTGCCACCGCAGGGGCTGCGTGAACTGCATATGTAACCGCGCCGGTTTCCGGACAAAAATCGACCGGAATCTGCGTAGTTATGACCATTGTCGCCTTGCCGCGCCGCAACACGATGAGCGTATAATCCGCGGGTTTCGATCAAGCCCGATCGAGCCTTTCCGACGTGCAGCCAGCACCACACTCCGGTGATTCCCGACGTGAGCGCGAACCTGATCCAGTTGTTCCGTGATACCTCCCAGCTCTCCGGCGGCAACGCCGCGTTTATCGAAGAACTCTACGAATCCTGGCTGCGCGACGCGAACACGGTTTCGCCCGAGTGGCAGCGCTATTTCGACGGCTTCAAGGGCCGCGACGACAAATCTCATTCCGACGCGATCGCGCGCATCAGCGCGGCGCAGAAGCTCGGCGGCCGCGGTGCCGCCGCGCCCGTGGCGACCGCAGCGGTCGACGATGCGCAGGCACAGAAGCAGGCCGCCGTGCTCAAGCTGGTCACAGCCTATCGCTCCCGCGGCCACCTCGCCGCGACGCTCGACCCGCTGGGCCTGACCGAGAAACTGCCCGCGCCCGACCTGGAACTGGGCTTCCACGGCCTGGACAGCGGAGACCTCGACACCGAATTCAACACCGGCTCGCTGGCCGGTCCGTCGCGCCTCAAGCTCAAGGATCTGGTCAGCCTGCTCAAGGCGACCTACGCCAGCAGCATCGGCGCGGAATTCATGCACATCAGCGACTCGGTGCAGCGGCGCTGGCTGCACGAGCAGCTCGAGCGCGCTGGCGGCAACTTCGGCCTCTCGCTCGACGACAAGCATCGGCTGCTCGAACGCCTGACCGCGGCCGAAGGCCTGGAGCGCTACCTGCACACGAAGTACGTGGGCCAGAAGCGTTTCTCGCTCGAAGGCGGCGACAGCCTGATTCCGCTCGTCGACGAACTCGTGCGGCGCAGCGGCGCCGACGGCGTCAAGGACATGGTCATCGGCATGGCCCACCGCGGCCGTCTCAACGTACTCGTCAACACGCTGGGCAAGGCCCCGCAGAAACTGTTCGCCGAGTTCGAAGGAAAGTTCGACCATCCCGACGATCCGGCCCATTCCGGCGACGTGAAGTACCACATGGGCTTCTCCGCCGACATCAAGACCACCGGCCACACGGTGCATCTGGCGCTGGCGTTCAATCCGTCGCATCTGGAAATCGTCGATCCGGTCGTCGCCGGCTCCGTGCGCGCGCGCCAGACGCGCCGCGGCGATACCGAGCGCGGCCAGGTCATGCCCGTGCTGATCCACGGCGACGCCGCGTTTGCCGGCCAGGGCGTGGTGATGGAACTGTTCAACATGTCTCAGGCGCGCGGCTTCGCGGTCGGCGGCACGGTCCACATCGTCATCAACAACCAGGTCGGCTTCACGACGTCCAATCCGCAGGACGCACGCTCGACCTACTACTGCACCGACGTCGCCAAGATGGTCAACGCGCCGGTGTTCCATGTGAACGGCGATGACCCGGAAGCGGTGCTTTTCGTCGCCCGCCTCGCCTTCGACTATCGCCAGGTGTTCAAGCGCGACGTCGTCATCGACCTGGTCTGCTACCGCCGCCACGGTCACAACGAAGCGGACGAACCGGCAGCGACTCAGCCGGTCATGTACCAGGTCATCCGCGCGCGCCAGACCACGCGTGATCTCTACGCGCAGAAGCTCGCCGCAGCCGGCACGATCAAGGACGGCGATGCGCAGGCGCTCGTCGACGGCTACCGCAAGAAGCTCGAATCCGGCCTCTCGGTCGCGGACCTGGATCCCGACTTCAAGGATCCTTACGCGCTGGACTGGTCGAAGTTCATCGATGGCCGCATCGATGCGCCGCACAAGACCGCCGTGGCCAAGGAAAAGCTGATCGCGCTGAGCCAGAGCATCCTGAACCTGCCAGCCGAACTCGTGCTTCATCCGCGCGTCGCCAAGATCTACGAGGACCGCGCCAGGATGGCCGCGGGCCAGCAGGCGATGGACTGGGGCTTTGCCGAGAATCTCGCCTACGCGACGCTCGTGGCCGAAGGCCATGACCTGCGCGTGGTCGGCCAGGACGTCGGCCGCGGCACGTTCTTCCATCGCCACGCGGTGCTGCACGACCAGAAGACCGACGGCACCTACGTGCCGCTTGGCCATGTACGCGCCGGCGCGAACGTCGAAGTCATCGACTCGGTGCTCAGCGAAGAAGCCGTCATGGCGTTCGAATACGGCTTCACCACGTCGGAACCGAACACGCTGGTGGTCTGGGAAGCCCAGTTCGGCGACTTCGCCAACGGCGCCCAGGTCGTCATCGACCAGTTCATCAGCTCCGGCGAAGCCAAGTGGGGCCGCCTGTCCAGTCTCGCGCTGTTCCTGCCGCACGGCTATGAAGGCCAGGGTCCCGAGCACTCCTCCGCGCGCCTCGAACGCTTCCTGCAAATGTGCGCATTGAACAATATGCAGGTTTGTGTACCGACGACGCCGGCGCAGGCCTTCCACATGATCCGCCGCCAGATGGTGCGCGACTGCCGCAAGCCGCTCGTCGTCATGACGCCGAAATCGCTGCTGCGCCACAAGCTCGCCGTGTCCTCGCTCGACGATCTGGCCAACGGCGGCTTCCAGCTCGTCATCGGCGACACCACGTCCAAACCGGGACAGAAGGTGCGCCGCGTCGTGCTGTGTTCGGGCAAGGTCTATTTCGACCTCGTCGACGAGTGCGAGAAGCGCGGCGTCAGCGACGTCGCGGTCGTGCGCGTGGAGCAGTTGTATCCGTTCCCGCGTACCGAAGTGAAGGCGCAGTTGGCGAAGTATCCGGCCGCGAAGGAAATCGTCTGGTGCCAGGAAGAGCCGATGAACCAGGGCGCCTGGTATCAGATCCAGCACCACCTGCGCGCGTGTCTGAGCGCAGAGCAGAGCCTCAGCTATGCCGGCCGTGCACGCTCGCCGGCACCGGCCTGCGGCCACCACACCACTCACGTCGCCGAACAGGCGGCCCTGGTCGAGCAGGCGCTGGTCGCGCCGATCGGCACTGATCACGCCTCGGAGTAAGAAGTATGACCATCGAAGTCAAAGTCCCGGTTCTGCCCGAATCCGTTTCCGACGCGACCATCGCGACCTGGCACAAGAAGGCCGGCGAGGCGGTCAAGCGTGACGAGAACCTGGTCGATCTGGAAACCGACAAGGTCGTCCTCGAAGTGCCGGCTCCGGCCGACGGCGTGCTGAAGGAAATCCGACGTCAGACCGGCGAGACGGTGAATTCGCAGGAAATCATTGCCGTGATCGAGGAAGGCGTCGCCGCGGCAGCGCCCGCCCCGGTCGCCGCCGCACCCGCGGCCGAAGCGCCAAAGGCTGCCGCACCGGCTGCCGCCGCCGCGCCGTCGGCCAAGGTCGAGGAGCTGTCTCCCGCCGGCCGCCGCGTCGCGAGCGAGAACGCGATCGATCCGGCCGGCGTCGCCGGCACCGGCCGCGACAGCCGCGTGACCAAGGAAGACCTCGTCAACTTCATGCGCTCGGGCGGCCAGCCCGCTCCGGCGGCGACGCCCGCCGCGGCTCCGGCTGCAGCCCCCACGGCGCCGGCCAAGCCGACGCCGGGCTCGCGTCCGGAAGAGCGCGTGACGATGACGCGCATGCGCGCCAAGATCGCCGAACGCCTGATGCAGTCGAAGAACTCCATCGCCATGCTGACCTCGTTCAACGAGATCAATCTCGGCAAGGTCATGGCCATGCGCAAGGAACTGGTCGAACAGTTCGAGAAGACGCACGGCATCAAGCTCGGCTTCATGAGCTTTTTCGTCAAGGCCGCCTGCGAGGCGCTCAAGCGCCATCCCGTCGTCAACGCCTCGGTCGACGGCAGCGACGTGATCTATCACGGCTACCAGGACATCT
This sequence comes from Tahibacter sp., assembly GCF_032229445.1. Taxonomy (NCBI): domain Bacteria; kingdom Pseudomonadati; phylum Pseudomonadota; class Gammaproteobacteria; order Lysobacterales; family Rhodanobacteraceae; genus Tahibacter; species Tahibacter sp. Next base: position 198 of record NZ_JAVTWC010000115.1, on the reverse strand, counting down.
CGGTTGCCGTCTCCACCGACAAGGGACTGGTCACGCCGGTGCTGCGCGATGCGCAGAACATGAGCTTCGCCGACGTCGAGAAGCAGATCGCGAGCTACGCCAAGAAGGCGCGCGAAGGCGGCCTGACACTGGACGATCTGGCCGGCGGCACCTTCACCATCACCAACGGCGGCACCTTCGGTTCGCTGTTCTCCACGC